>JBLMVP010000438.1:0-2999 GCA_050256755.1 Sphingobacteriales bacterium
TCATATTAGGAATAAACCCTTCCCATATCCCTGATTTATCCAAACGAACAAATAAAGGATGTGATTCTTTATTCCAGTCATTGAAATTTCCTATAACAGAAATGAAAGAGGCATTTGGTGCCCATACAGCAAAATAATATCCTTTTGTTCCCAGCACTTCCATTTCATGCGAGCCAAAAAGATTATACAAGTTGTAATTAGTGCCATTCTGGAAATTTGCAATATCATCACCCTGGAAACGGGAATAATTCCATACCGGCTTTGTGGTATCAATAAAATGTTCGTCCTCGTACCTGTTCAATTTTTCTTTCTTCTTTTGAAGTGCCTTTTCCTTTTTAAAATTATCACCAGTTTTTTGCTCTGACTTCCCCATCAGGTCTTTAGAACCTTTTTCTTTTTTGTGGCTCATAAATAGTACCGTTGATATTAATAAGCAGCCTTTGATATAAAGTTAACGCCCATTAGCTGTAATTCACTGTCAATATAATGAATTTGTCATTATTTCGTTATTAAGTTTAACCAACACCACGCATGAGACATATAGCCATACTAACTCTAAGCTTTTTTAGCCTTATCCTTTCAGTTAGTGCACAAAAAGCCTCCATTAAAGGTAGTGTAAACGACACCTTAAACAAGCAATATCTCTATAATGCTACTGTTTCCATTCTAAGATTAAAAGACTCTGTATTAATAAAGTTTGCCCGTACTGACAATAAAGGTAATTTTCAATTAAATAATCTTCCTGCCGGTAAAGCCATATTAATAATCAGTTACCCTTCCTATGCCGATTATATAGATGAAATTGAATTAGCTGAAGACAGTTCCCTGGTTAAAAATGATATCCCTGTTATTACCAAAGCAAAGCTTTTAGAAGACGTTATTGTTAAACAAAAATTCGCGGCAATTAGAATTAAAGGTGATACCACTGAATATAATGCAGACAGTTTTAAGGTAAG
Organism: Sphingobacteriales bacterium; assembly: GCA_050256755.1. Classification (GTDB taxonomy): domain Bacteria; phylum Bacteroidota; class Bacteroidia; order Chitinophagales; family Chitinophagaceae; genus AWTP1-9. The sequence continues at coordinate 957 of JBLMVP010000438.1, forward strand.
GCCAAATGCCAATGTACAGGATTTATTAAAGAAGCTACCGGGCATACAGGTAAACAGTCGTGGTGAAATAACAGCACAGGGTGAAAAAATAGAAAAGGTATTGGTTGATGGGGAAGAATTTTTTAGCGATGACCCGGCAGTAGTAACGCAAAACCTAAGAGCAGATGCTGTTCACAAAGTTCAGGTGTTTGATAAAAAAAGTGAACAGGCCGCTTTTACCGGGATAGATGATGGTCAAAAATCAAAAACAATAAACCTTGAGTTGAAAGACGATAAAAAGAAAGGATACTTTGGGAAATTGGAAGCCGGCACAAATTTCGACAAATACCGTTTTGGAAAAGGTTTGGTCAACGCCTTTAAAGCAAAAAGAAAAATAGCAGCTTACCTTACCAATGACAATACAAAGTATCAAACATTAAACTGGAGTGAAAGGAGAAATTACAGCACCGACCTGAATTCTGTTACTGAAATAAATGATGATGGTGGTGTATGGATTTATAACTCAGGTGATGATTTTTCCAACGGCCAGGGTTTCCCCAATGCTATCACTGCCGGTTTATTATTTAATAACAAGTGGAATAAGGATAAAAATAATTTAAACAGCAGCTACCAGTTTAATGATTTAAAAGTGAATGGCTCCACTTCCTCTATCAATCAAAACATATTGGCTGATTCATCATTTACCACCACCAGTAACCAAAATTTTGACAGCCACAAACAACGTAACCGCTTATATGGCACACATGAATGGACATTTGACAGCACTAATACATTAAAGATAAAAGCAGACGGTTCCTTCATCAAATCAAACAACAACAGAATCTATAAAAGCAGTTCTATAAACAATAAAAATATATTACTCAATACTAACGACCAGCAAAACTCTACCAACGACCAAACCAACAGTTACCTTACGGAACTGGTTTGGAAAAAACGACTAAAGAAAAAAGGCAGAACGATCAGTGTGACCTCCAATTTAAATCTTACAAATAAAGAAAGCGATGGGTTTTTGTTGTCAGATATTGACCTCTTTAATTCAAATGGCGATTTTCTTAAAAACCTTTTAACTGACCAGAAAAAAACAATTGATGAACGTCAGTTTAAATGGGAAACGAAAACAGTATATACCGAACCCTTGTGGAAAAACACTTTCCTCGAATTAAATTACCGCAATAGTTTTAACCGTAACGATGCTGAAAGAAACACACTGGAAAACGCAAACAACGACCCCAAGTACAATGTAAAAATCGACTCACTCAGCAATCATTTCCTGTTTAAAACCATAGATAACCAGGGAGGCATTAATTTCAGGATGACTTTAAAGAAATTTAATTTTTCGTTGGGTTCTGGTTTAGGGAATACCAATTACAGTGTAAAAATTCTGGATTCAACTGTATCAAGGCGAATTGAATTTACCAATTTTCTTCCTTCTGCAAATTTCCGTTTCTCACCCAAAAAGCAAACAAACTGGAATATCCGTTACAACGGCTCAACAGCTAACCCAACCTTACAACAAATCAATCCAATCATAGATAATATTGACCCGCTTAATATTACAATAGGTAATGAAAACCTGAAACAATCATTCCGTCATAATTTTAATTTTACTTTTAACCAGTATAAAGTTTTTAAAAACCGGGGTATTTGGGCAAGTGCCAATTTTACTGTAACTGAAAATGCCATTACCAACTCCAATAACATTGATGCCAGCGGAAGAAGAATTAACCAGGCCATTAATGTAAATGGGAATTTTAATGGTAATATGTGGTCGTCCTATAATTTTGAAATAGCACCATCCATGAACCTGGGATTTAATTTTAGCCCAACTATCAGCCGTTATATAAATTATGTAAATGGTGTTCGCAATATCAACAACAATAATAACATTGGTTTTGGATTGAATATGGGTTATTGGGCAGATAAATGGATTAACTTTTGGGTAAACCTATCTGCCGCAAAAAATTACAGCCGTTCTTCCATCAATAAAAATATCACTACCAAATTCTGGTCTTTTAATTCCAATCCTAATTTTAATATGAAACT
>JBLMVP010000439.1:0-14783 GCA_050256755.1 Sphingobacteriales bacterium
GATGAGGGTACCGATTTAGGAAAAAAACTATCCGATAGGAAAAGAACAAGTATGTGGGCTGCTGTTGCTTCTACTTTGTTCTCTTTGAATCCTTTTAAAAAATGAAATCAAGATCACGAATAACAAAAAATAAGTTCTATCAACCATCGAAAATTCAGTTGATAAAAAGAGGCCTGCTAACAATTTCATTCTTTGCTTTTGTAACAGCCTGCACAAAGAGTAAAAATAATACGGGCAATAATTCTAATGAATGCAGTGGAGTGACCAAAAAATTGTCAGCAGATATACGGCCGATTATACAGGTATTCTGCAGTGGTTGTGATGAAACAGAAGGCAATAATGGAGAGAGTGCAGTAACTGCTTATTCCCGGATTTAGTGCCAATGCAGCCATACGCTCAGCGATGATTTAGGGATCCATCCCAAGCAATCAAACTTTAACCACCTCTCAAAAAAATCAGTCATTTGCCGGACCGATAACGGAGCGTTAAAGAATTGAAATTCTCACAATTGCTATAGAAAAAAGTACGGCTTTTGAATTAGCTTTCATAGATACCCTGATGTTAGGTTAAAAAATTGTGAGATGATAAGATTAAATTGACAAATTTATACCAGCTAATATTTGAAAAATTCTTTTACTTTAACCAAAAATTGTTCTTTTTTGCGCCGGCTTACTTCTATTTCCATGCCATTGCTCATGACAACAGTGCCGCCTTCGCCACGTGTGTATTCTTTTACATGCAGGAGATTGATGAGGAAAGATTTATGCACACGCAGGAAAATGGTATCAGTTAATAATTTATCATAGTCAAAAAGTGGTTTTGATATCATGATGGACTTATTATTGATGAGGCGAAATAGGGTATAGCTTCTTTGCGCTTCGCAATAAAGGATTTCTTCCAGTTTTACTATTGTGAACCCTTTTTGGGTTGGCAGGCAAAGCCTCATCTCTGATGGTGAGCCGGCTTTATTGATATTATGCAACAATACTTCCGTCTGTGCTGCTGTTTTTTTATGCTTTAATCTTTTTTTAACCCGTTGCACCGCCTCCACCAACCGGTCTTCATCAACTGGTTTCATCAGATAATCAACAGCGCTGAACTGTAATGCCTGCAGCAGGTATTCATTGTGTGCTGTGACGAAGATTACTTCAAAGTTCATTACAGCTAATTCCTCCATTAGATCCAGTCCACTTTTACCTGGCATCCGGATATCAAGGAAAATCAAATCGGGGCGAATCTCTTCTACCTTTTGTTTTGCAACTATAGCATTGGAACAAGTAGCTTCTATCTCTACTTCAGGGCAATTCAATTCCAGCATTTTTTTTAATGTTCGGATGCCATCGGGTTCATCGTCAACCAGTATCGCTCTCATAAATAAAGTTTATTTGTAATAATATTAAAACGTAAAACAGCACGGGTACCTGTTTTGTGCTTATCGTAGTCCTGCAAATCAGTTATTTCAAGGGTACAGCCGGTGTTATACTTTTCGTTCAATATCTTTATCCGGTTTCGAAGATTGCTTAGACCTACTGATTGATGCGGCTGCCTGTTTATTTTTTTTAATTCTTCAGAGCGGTTTATCCCGATACCATTATCTTCTATAGTACAGGAAATAGATTCTGCATGCCGTGAAAAACAGATCAATAATTTTTTTTCTCCCTCCTTATGCATCAACCCGTGCCAAATTGCATTTTCTGCCAACGGTTGTATCATTAATGTAGGGATAAGCATTTCTTCTTTGTCAATGTCATCATCAACAATGATATCGAAAGTGAAAGAATCATCAAACCGAAGTTTTTCCATCGATAAATAATTATCCAGGTATTCCAGATTTTCATAAAAAGTAGTAAATATTTCTTTGGATTGGTTAAGTGTTATCCGGATCATGTTTGCAAATTTACTTAGATATCTGGAAGCTTTTTGTTGTTCATTGTCAAGTATTATTCGTTTGATACTGTTAAGCGAATTAAAAATAAAATGCGGATTCATCTGCGTTTGCAAAGCTGATAGCTGCGCTTCAGCCAGTTGCTGATTAATTAAATTAATTTCTTTTTGTTTTATCTCCAACGACTGTTCAGATTCTATTTGTTTTATTTTATTGCCCACAAGGGTTGCAATGGTAGTTAATATTTTAATATCTCTTTCTTTAAAATGGTTTTCACTTGAGTGCTCTGAATCAATAATGCCGATCAGTTCATTATTATGAATAATAGGTACGCAGATCTCACTTAACCGTATTACATCATCCAGCCTGTAACGATTATCTTTCCTGGTGTCAGAAACAAGCAGGGGCTCTTTGGTCTGCATCACATGTCCAACTATTCCCTGGCCGGGCGATACATCGAACAGCTTTTCATTAATCGCTTTGGGGTTTCCTTTGGGGCCATAAGATGCTTTTTGTATCATCCTGGTTTTATCTTCATCCCAAAGGTAGATCATGCAGTCTTCGTAATTCATCCGGCCGATCAGATTTTTTGCCACATCCCATAATACATCTTCCACATTTTTTTTGCCAGATAATGAAGAAGAAAAGTAGTTACTGATATGTTCCAGCTCAAACTGATTTTTATATTCTTCAGCCTTTAATTCCTGTATATGTGTTTTTGCCCGCTCTTTTTTGCGGATAAGTCCTGTTCTCCATTTGAGTAATAGATAAACAGATACCATTAGCACGACCATTGATATTGATATGAACCATGGTTCTCTCCAGTAGGGAGGCAAAATGGTAATATCAATTTCTTCTACCTGTTCCTGCCAGCGATTATTGAGGGAGAATAATTTTACCTGGATACGATGATTACCAGGAGCAAGGTTAGATAGATTAAAGGTATTCTGAGTGCCCAATTGATGCCAATCGGCGTTGATATCATTTATAAATCGATAAGCAAAACGCTGGCTGTTACTGGCAAAAAAATTGATGCTGCCTATGGTCATCATTATTTCATTATTCGGCCATGAGGTTATAAATTTTTTTCCTGGTAAAACGATTTTTTTTTGATCACCAATTGTAAGGCTTTCAATAAAAACATGCGGAGCAGGGCTTCTCCGAAAAATAATGCCGGGATCAAATTGCACTATTGCATTAGTAAAACCAATGTATAATTTGCTTTGTGTACTATCATAGAAAAATTTAGCGCCATTGGAGATGGGCAGATCAGGAAATCCATCCTCTTTTCCAAAGCTATTGATTTGGAAAGTTTGCAGATCAAGACATGCAATCCCTGAAAAAGCGGCTATCCAGAGTTTATCGCCGATGGCGATCATAGCTGCAATATTATTGTCCGGTAACCCGTCATCCCTTGTAAAATGCCGGAAACTACCCTTATCAATATTATAACAGATCAAGCCATTGTTATTGCTATTGATCCAAAGATTGTTATGCCGATCCGCAGTAAATGAATTGATCTGTTTGTCGGGGATTTTGATAAAAGGAAATGTATCAACCAGTCTGTCGAAACTATTCGAAGTTATATTGTACCGGATTAAACCATGGCCCGCCATCCAGATATTTCCGGAAGCGTCCTCCTGAATACGATTTGCCCACACTATTTTGTCGATAGGTATCCCGCTGGGCGATATAATAGAAAATCGCTTTGTTGTCTTATCATACTTATAAATATTTCCGGCGGCTATCCATATATTATCTTTTCGGTCTTTAAACAAATCCGCAGTCCAGTTGGTTGCCCTGTCCCATTTGTCTAAGGCTATTTCTGTTATACGATTGGTCTCCGGGTTTAACCGGCAGAGGGGGCCGTTTGTGCCCACCAATAAAGTCGTATCGTTAATGCTTACGATAGAATAAATACTAGCGGGGTTTCTCCAAACTTTTTCAAAACTGATGCGCCGGATAAATTGAAGCCGCAGTTTATCAAACACCAGTAGTCCGCCGTTCCCGCGGGTGGCTGCATATAGCTTATCCCCGGCAGTATATACATCATCTATCACAATATTGGGATACGATGTTTTCAACGATACAGGTAAAGGAGCCTGTTGGACATAAGATTGGCCATTGTCCTCCCTGATTATTCCTTTATTGGTGGCAATCCACAGGTTATGGTTTCTGTCATCTATCAGTTGACCGCAATGATAAGCAGGGAAATATTTCTTTGGATAAAATTTAATTTTTCCTGATTCAGGATATAGCCTGATTTTATAAAATCCGGATTGATTCCCGGTTAAGTATAAGAGGGTATCATTGATGGCTACCAGTTCTGAACGATAATCAAATTCGTCCTTAATTGCATGGAAAGGTAAACGGGTAACTGTTCTTTTATTCTCTGCAATATTAAAGTAAATAAGACTATCTGTAAATGAATGCAATACAAAAAGGCAGCCCGGCTTTGGTTGAAAGAATTGATAGTCTTTCCTGGGATAATCCAGGAATTCACTTAATAACGGGCAATCAATAACATCCATTTTTTTAAATTGCCTCCTTCTTGTATTATAGTAATAAATTCCTGCAACAGAAATAATAGCGAGCCGATGTTGATCCAGCCAAAACAGATTTCTTCCAAAAGCAAAATAACTGGTTGCCACTTCTTCTTTCGGGTAATAATCAAACCGGAATACCAGGTGATAATTTTTATCAAAATGATAGAATCCAGAATTGGTAAGCAGAAAAATATCGCCTGCTGCATTGCTGCTTACTGATTTGATTCCATTGAATTTAAATTGGTATTGTTTATCACTGTATGGAATAAACAAGTTCCGGGTTTCCCCTGTGGATGTATTGATAATATGTAAGCCACTACCATATGCACAGAGCCGGCGTTTGTCCAGCCAGGCCAATCCTCTGATGGATTCCTCCGGCAGCGATAGGCTGTCATTGCTGCTGTGAAATTGCACAAAATTACTGCCATCGAACCGGTTTAGCCCGGAAGCAGTTGCAATCCATATATAACCAATAGAGTCCTGCGCAATTCCGGTGATCATATTGTGCGATAAACCCTGCTCACTGGTATATTGGGTGAAATTATTTTCATTAATCTCCTGTGCCATCAGCAGGTTGCTACTGGCTACTGTGATGAGCACTAGCAGGAATGTACAAAGAGTCAGTTTATGCAGATTCATTGAATGCAGCTTACTGTTTAATTTATATTTAAAGGTACTCACACTATCAATATAATTAATTAATGAAACAGCGATGATGCCTGTTGACGCCGATTGGAAGCTCAATCTCTCATTTTATAATTATATACATGCCGATGGCAGCAGCAAACTATAAAATATTTTTAACCCGTGATGGTGTTTGTGCCGATCGGAAAAATTAAATAGCCGATAGGAAAAGGACAGTTAGGTAAAATGGCATTGTTTCTACCTTGGTCCAGATTAAAGCACCTTTTAAAATAAACCTAGACTTAACACTTATGAAAAAATCTACTGAAGGTTTTGTATTTCAGCTGTTATCTGTTAAAGATACTGCCTGACAGGAAAAATAAAAAAGGTTATAACCATCTGCTATCCGGAGTAATATGACCGGATAGAATTCCAAACTCAATCATTTTAATTCAAAAAAACCAATTCAAACAAAAATTAGTTATGAGGCAAATTATTATTCTGCTAACCATCTTAATGCCATTTATGGCATTATCTCAGAGAACCATTACCGGTAAAGTCTTTGATGCTGCTAATAACCATCCTTTGGTATCGGCATCCATTATAATCAGGGGAAGTACTACAGGGATAGTAACTGGTAATGATGGAACATTCACCTTGAAAATTGATAATGGTGTAAAAACAATTGTTGTTAGTTATACAGGCTATGAAGCCCGCACAATCAGAGTAGACGGCTCTGCTGTCGATTATTCAATCGGATTGCAGCCTTCGCAGGATCTAACTGAAATAACTGTAATTGGTTCAAGAAATTTATCCAGAACAAAAGTGCAAACAGCTGTTCCTGTTGATTTAATACCTGTGGCTACAATGGTAAAACAAATAGGGCAGGTGGATCTTAACCAGTTGCTTACTTATTCTGCTCCTTCCTTCCAGTCAAGCAGGCAAACTATTTCTGATGGCACAGACCATATTGACCCGGCACAATTAAGAGGATTAGGCACTGACCAGGTATTGGTACTGGTAAATGGTAAGAGACGTCATCAGTCGGCGTTGGTAAATGTAAACGGAACGGTTAACCGCGGGCAGGTAGGAACTGATCTTAATACCATTCCTCTTTCCGCTATTGAAAGAGTAGAAGTATTAAGGGACGGCGCTGCGGCTCAATATGGTTCGGATGCAATTGCAGGGGTAATTAATATTGTACTAAAAAAGAATACCCAATCATTAAACGGCAATGTATCTTATGGAGAAAATGTTACCAGCTATACTAAGGACTATGCTTTGCAAAAACTTGGTAATACTTCTGTAAAAGATATAAGTGTACATGACGGAGGAACTTTCCAGGCCGGAATAAATTATGGTTTCAATCTGGGCAAAAAAGGATTTGTAAATCTTACGGGTGAATATTCATTAAGAAATAGCTCTAACAGGACGGGCACTTACAGAGGCCAGGTGTACGCAAATGTAAATGGAGTAAATAAAGACGATTCAATTTTGAGTGCCCGGTCATTAACCAGGGATAATTTTGATATGCGTATTGGCAATTCAAAAATTTCAAGTGGCGCATTTGTCCTGAATGCAGATTATGCCCTTAGTGATAAATGGAATTTGAAAGTGTTTGGAATGTATAGTCAAAAGAATGGGGAAGCTGCAGGGTTTTTCCGGTATCCAAGCTCAATAAGTTCTGGTGCAGGTACTTATGCCGGTCAGGCTTTAACCCTTTATCCAAATGGGTTTTTGCCCCTGATCAAATCTGATATAAAAGATTATTCCCTTTCAGTTGGAGTTGATGGTCAAATAGGAAAATGGAATGCAAGTTTTTCAAACACCATAGGTACAAACATTTTTGATTTCAATGTGGATCATTCTGTGAACTATACTCAATTTGCAGTAACTAATAATCCGCAAACAAAGTTTGATGCCGGGGGTTTAAAATTTTTGCAAATCACCTTAAATGAGGACTTCAGCCGGAAATTTCAAGTTTTACAAGGCTTGAATGTGGCTTATGGAGCAGAGTTCAGGATAGATCAATATTCTCAACGTGCCGGTGAAGAAGCATCCTATAGAAATTACGATACCAGTTCCAAGGCTGCTTCAGGCGCCCAGGTTTTTGCAGGCTTTACTCCTGCATATGCTAATAAACATTTGCGGGATAATGTTGGGTTATACGTTGATCTTGAACAGGATTTTACAAAACAATTGCTGGTAGAGTTTGCCCTACGTTATGAAAATTATTCTGATTTTGGCGGTACGCTGAATTATAAAGTTGCGAGCCGTTATAAGTTGGGAAATAACTTCACTTTAAGAGGAGCAGCTTCCAGTAGTTTCAGGGCACCTTCACTGCAACAAAAATTTTATGCTAAAACAAATACTTTATTTGTTTCAACTGCATCTGGCCTGGTGCCTGCCGAAAGCGGAACATTTACGAATGACAGCAAGCCTGCCGAGATACTTGGTATTCCTTCATTAAAAGAAGAAACATCCAATAATTATTCCGTTGGATTTACAACTACCCCGTTAAAAGGTTTGGAAATAACAGTAGACGGGTATTTGATTAATATTAAAAACAGGATCGTATTAACTAATAATTTTAACGGGGGAAGCAATGCTGCTTTAACGCAATTGCTGAAAGACAACGGCGCCACCACAGCAAACTTTTTTACCAATGCGATAGATACAAAAGCGAAAGGGCTTGAAGCAGTAATTAGCTATCACACAAGTTTTAAAAATGTAAATAAACTAAGGTTTACATTGGCAGGTACATTTATTAAAAATGAAGTGAAGAAAGGGGCAGATGGCAAGCCTGTTATCCATGCATCTGAAACATTAATTAACTCCGGACAGGTTGGAAATTATTTTAACAGGGAAGACCAAAGCAGGATAGAAGTAGCCAATCCAACTTCAAAAGCCAATTTCACTATTAATTACAATCATAAGAAACTGGGTGTTATGTTGAGGTTTGTGTATTTTGGAAAGGTCACTTATCTTGATCCAGCCATCGATCCTTCCAATCCGGCGGCATTCCCTGTAAATGCCTATACTGGCCAGAAAGAAACGCTCGATCAGGAGTTTAATCCTAAAACGGTTACGGACTTGTCGCTTAGTTATGACCTGAATAAAAATTTCACATTTACAGTAGGGTCCAATAATATTTTTGATGTATACCAGGACAAACATTCACATAGTAATAATGTTTCATCGGGCAGGTTTATTTACAGCCGACGGGTACAGCAAATGGGCTTTAATGGACGATTTGTATTTGCAAGGGTTTCATTCAATATTAAATAATTTAAAAGAATCAACTACATAGTTCGCAAAACCAGGTCTTAATAAAGGGTGCACATTCCGGGATAAAATATCAGGATAAAGTGTACTAGTAGTTCTGAAAAAATGGGTAGTTAATTCTGATGGAATTTTCTACCCATTTTGTCTTAGTGGATTGTTTCTTTATTTCGGCCGACAGTAAGATTAGTTAGTGAAAAAATTGCAAGTGCCGGCTATGGGTCATTAATAAAAAAACGCACAAATTAAAAACTATGAAGGCATATATCGGAACATTATTATCAATTCTGGTTTTCTGTCTTTCTTCATGTTACGGTCCCCGTAATATTTATAGCGCATCTCCATTTGTATCCCCTGTTCGAATGGAAAAGAGAGCAACTGCAATAGAAGCAAATTACTTTACGCATACCGGGCCAACTAATGCAAGGGATACACATCTGGGTAACCGGGATAATTGTTTCGGTTTGACTTTTTCACATATGCTGAAAGAAAGGACGCTTGTGTTTGCCTCCACGGATTTTAAAAACGAGCGGAATCAATTTCATGACAGTACAGATATATTCAACAACTCTTTATATGATACATATAACGCATATAATGCCGGTTTCGACAGTTCTATCGTATTTGGGAAAAGATATTCATTCGGTGCAGGCATAGAATTCTTTTCTGATGATCTTGGAAAAGTAACTAGTAGTTTGGTTGTATCAGTTGGGTTTCATCAATTAAATATGAAGGAGTCGGGGCTTCTTCTGCAAGCACCTTATCAGCGTTTTTATAAGGTTAATCAATTATCTCTTTCACTTCAGAGCAATTTGTTATTCAAAGTCAGTAGTCGTTTCAATCTCGCCTGGGTTACCAGTTTATCACTTTTAAATACCCTTAAAGCCAATACTGATTATTCGTCTGGAGAGATGCTCAATGCAGGTCTTAGGGACAGAAAAATAGATATTTTCTTTTGTGCCACCGGTATATATGCAGACTATAAACCATTAAGAAAAATTCCGATATACATCACTGGTCAATTTTTTAATGATCTGTCATTGTGGAAACACTCGTTTGCAAAATACGAATTAGGACGAACATATGTAAAGGGTACAGGAGTATCGGTCGGGATGAAATATATTTTTAAAATAGGAAAGAATGACAAGGCTTCAATATCCGCAAAATAAAGTAAATACAATTATTCGTTAACAGCCCAGTACTTATTACTGTCATCTGGTCCTATGATATCAGTTGGCTGCTGCTTCTTCTGTCTCTAAACTCTTTAGGAAAATTATCCATCAACATGTATTCATTACCCATTTTTTTACTGCTTTATGCCGTTGGTTCTTTGTACTATAAATTTCATTGATTCACCGAAGTGTTGCTGATGTTTACATGAAACCGGAAGGGACCAATTTCTTACTTATTAAATGTCATGAGGCATACATTTTAAAAGAATTAGAAGAGATACATTGAGTTTTATAATTAATAAATTAATCGATGCTCTAAACCAGAAACAATAATGAAACAAATTCTTATAATATCTGTATCTGTTTTTTTTATTTATGGGTGCAGTAAACCCAAACCAGACAATAGCAATACCTCTGTTACCCCTGCATGCAGGATTGTTACTATTATTGACCTGCAAAATGACGATACACTTCATATAACTTATAATAATTCCGGAAAGATAAGTAAGGTGTCTTCCGGGGAAAGCGTTTCAAATTTTGAATATTCTGGAAATACAATTACCAAAACAAGATTTGAATCAGGAGTACTTAAAGAAAGAAAAATTATCACAACGAATGCTGCTGCCTGGCTACCAATATAAGAACAGAGGATATTGGTGGAGTAGCAAGCTGGCGTAATGAAGCTTGTCAATATAATGGAGAAGAAGTTTCCGGCGCAACACTCACTTACTCAAGTTCATCATATACCAATACCATTAATTATACATGGCAAAATCACAATATGGTTGGGGTAAAAAATAGCAGTGCTGACCGCGTTTTGGAATTTCAGTATTATACTGATAAGCCAAGACAGGACGGTGATTACTCGGTAAGCTTACATGAATTTTTACTGGGATATGAAGTTTTCCGGTGCAAGAACCTTTTAAAATCAGTTGGCGACGTAGTTTATAAATATGATTTTGATGCAGGTGGAAAAATCATTTCCGTATCATATTCGTCTCCATACATTCCATCGACTGTTATTTATAAGTATGCCTATGAATGCAAATAGTTACAAATCAAACAAGAATTGATTTTATGCAAGAACTATTATAAATAGAAGATTACCGTATTACAAAAAAATAATCTGGCAGATAGTTCCGTATTCAAATAACAGACAGAAGGCGTAGACTCCCACTCTTTTTTAAATAATAATCCCATTATATGCCAATGGGGAAAAAAGGGTCACCAATAGGAAACAGGCATTAATCTCCGAGGGTATTGGTGCTAACTTGCCGTTTGATCCGTCCTTCCCGGCGATGATATAGTTTATATACGTCATAGAAAGGAAGGCTAATCTTATAATCATGAAAACACACTTAATCGCATTTGTATTGATAATACTCATTACTGGTATTAACTGTAAAAAGGATAAACCAGAATATGAATCGTCACCACCATCAGCAGAAAAAAAATGGGTAGTAACCACAATAGCCGGTGATGGTACAGCTGCTTTCGAAAACGGCGCGGCATTATCGGCAAAATTCAAAACTCCGCAGGATGTTGTTGTTGCCGCTGATGGTGCTATTTATGTAACGGATGCTGATAATCACCGTATCCGAAAAATCAAGGATGGCCAGGTATCCACTTTTGCCGGTAGCGATAGTGGCTTTGTAAATGGTAATGGTGCATCAGCAAAGTTTGGATATCCCTATAGCATCGCATTGGATGTAAAAGAAAACTTTTATGTTTCCGATTATGATGACGGCCGTATCCGTAAAATATCTTCCGGGGGAGATGTAACCACCTATGATGTAGGTTTCCCTGAATGGCCCCCATTTTTTATAGCCATACAAGGTATGGTAACCGATACGCTGGGAAATATTTTTGTAGCGGATACTTACAATCAGCGCATACGCAAGGTCAGTGCATCCAGACAGGTTAGTACAATTGCTGGTAACGATTCAGCAGGTTTCCGGAACGGCAATGGAGCTGCAGCGAAATTTAATTATCCAAGCGGAATTATCATGGACAAAGAGGGAAATTTATATGTTCCGGATCCATATAATTTTCGCATACGCAAAATAACACCAGCTGGTGAAGTATCCACGTTTGCGGGTAGCGGCGAATTTGGAGATAAAGACGGTGATGCTGGTACCGCCCAGTTCAGGTTTCCGGTGGATATAGTTATAGACAGCCTGGAAAATTTATATGTCGCAGATGATAGCCGTATACGGAAAATCACTCCTCAAGGCATTGTTTCTACTATTGCAGGAAGCACCATTGGTTTTAAAGATGGTGATGGAGCTTCGGCAAAATTTTCTGTTCCTTCCGGTTTGGGGATAGATGCGCAGGGGAATATATACGTGGCAGATACATTTAATAACCGTATCCGGAAAATAAGTTTTGAATAGAAAATTAATTAAAAGCTTTATATCGAAATAGACGGGGGTTACCCATTTTTTAAACTAAAACTATACAATTGTGAAGAATCTCTTTTTCGTCTCTATGACAAGTATGTTTATTACTCTTTCAATTATTTCCTGCCAAAAAAGCGTCGAAACAGCACCGGCTCCAGTGGGGCCAGCGGAGCTAGCAGGAGCCGCACGGGTTTCAAACTCACAAGATGACCCCGGTAAAGTGCAAAGAAAATTTATTACTGTAAGAAACATCAGCTTGTCTTATCTTGAAGCCAATGCAGATCGCAAAAACACTATTTTTTTCATTCATGGTAATTCCTCTTCCGCACAAGCATGGGAAAAACAATTGACCAATCCGGAATTATCTGATTACAGGTTAATCGCTTTTGATTTACCGGCTCATGGCGAATCGGGGGCTTCCGAAACTCCGGACGAAGATTATAGTGCCATTGACCTGGGAAAAATTTTGGCGGAAGCTGCATCATCATTGACTACCGGAAAATTTATCATCGGCGGTATATCGCTGGGATCCAGTATCACAGGAGAAATGCTGGCAAACAACCTTGATCCTGCGGGCATTTTCTTAGCATCAAGCACTTGCGTGGGAGAGGGTATTACCCTAGACAAGATATCACAGCCCGGCGTTGATCTCAGCTTCCTATTCTCGGATGATGCACCTGTAAGTACCATAGAAGCATACGCATCCCTGGCCAGCTTTTCACCTGATCAAAATGACAGACAACAAATAGTACAAGATTATTTTCATGTTAAGGCTCCGTTTCGATCAACATTGCTTAACACACTTATCGCTGGTAAGATTGGCAATGAAATAAAACTAATAGAGGATCAGCATAAGCCAGTACTGGTAATATTTGGAAATGAGGATCAAATCTTAAAACCGGATCATTTGGATAATGCACCATTCGAGTTGTGGAAGGGAAAGGTGTTCAAATTACCGAATTCAAGTCACTTTGTAAATCTTGACGATCCGAAAACGTTCAGTCACCTGCTTTCCGCCTATGCAGAAGAGCAGTTTCAAAAATAATTTTTGCCCTAATAGTGTACAGTTGATTTACAGCAGCTGTACACTTTTTATATTGAGTGGTATCTGCTACAGTAAGGAGTATTGATTATGGCTTCAAAGAAGGAGATAAGAGTTTTACAAAATTTAATGACCTAAAGATTTGGGAATAGATAGGTATAGAAATACTTATGTGACAAATGCTATTAACAGGATGCGCAAAATAAGTTTTGAATAAAGCAGAGGGGGATAGAAAATAAAATATTATAATAATGTCAAAGCACTTTATCGCATTCATATTGATAACACTTGCCGCAGGTAGTAGCTGTAAAAAATATAATCACGGCGATGGACCTGTAATACCGCCACCAACAGGAAAGAGATGGGTAATAACCACTGTGGCAGGTGAGGGTTCACCAATTTTTAATGACGGCCCAGCCTTGTTAGCAAAATTCAGAGCTCCCCAGGATGTAGCTGTTACTCCAGATGGAACCATTTATGTGGCAGATGCTCTCAATCATCGTATTAGGAAAATAGCAGGTGGCCAGGTTACTACTTTTGCTGGTTTTTATAAGCAGGATACAACTAGTGGCATCGGCACTGCGGCCGGATTTGCCACTCCTATCCAAATTGTCCCCGATATAAACGGCAACCTTTATACCTTGGACGTGAACGATTTTCGTGTGCGTAAAATAACTCCTGCCGCTCTTGTTACGGTTGTTGCCGGAAGTGGAATACGTGGATTTGCTGATGGGAGAGCAGATACTACTAAGTTTGGTGAGAGTTTTGGCATTGTTACCGACAACGAAGGAAATATTTATGTATCTGATTGGGAAAACAAGCGTATCCGTAAAATCAGCACCAATGCTGAGGTTATTACTGTTGCCGGACCATTACAATTCGGTCCGGGTGGAATTGTAATTGACAAGCAGGGCAACTTATATGTAGTAGACCAGGGTAGTTTTCAAATTCGTAAAATAAGCCAGGCAGGGGAAGTCGCCACATTCGCCGGCACTGGTACACCAGGCGATAAGGACGGCAATGCTAATGAAGCTCAATTCAGCTTTAATATGCGGGATATAGTTGTTGATGACCAGGGGAATTTATATATAACGGATGATAATCGTATCCGTAAAATCACCCCGCAAGGTATTGTCTCCACGATTGCCGGAAGTACCTACGGTTATCATGATGGAGATGGGGTTTCTGCAAAATTCGCATCTCCTAATGGTTTAGGAATAGACACACACGGCAATTTATATGTAGCGGATATAAATAACAACCGTATCCGCAAAATAAGTTTTGAATAATGGGTAACAAGCTTTCAACTATCTTTCAGGGGATCTATTATTTTAGTTAGATACCATAACGATTTTATTTATTGTTTCAGAAAGTTTTTTTTGTAAATCGTTATTGTCTTCATAAATAATTTGAAAATCACTTATTCCCGAAACAGTAGTTGAATGTTCAGCATTTTTTTGCCGAACATAAATTACTGGCTTGTTCTTGGCTTTTGCATAGCCAACTTCTATCCCAATTCCAATTCCTTTGTCAGTAGTCTCGGCAATTAATATGCTGCAATTGTCAATGTCCTTCATAGCTTGTTGCATCATTTGCCTTTCCTGTGTCAAATCAAATTTATAATTGTCAACAAAAATGAATGGCACTATTTTGAACTTATTTAAAGTATCAGTAATTGCATTTAGTTCTTTATCTATTAATTTTCGCTTACTATAACTTACAGAAATGTACGCTGTCATAATTTTGATGTCAAAATTTTTGTCTGGCAATTTACTACATCTTCTGTTGTTTCCAAAAGTCGTTCTTCAGGAGTAAGTACAGATATCAGATTTA
>JBLMVP010000440.1:0-5318 GCA_050256755.1 Sphingobacteriales bacterium
AAAAGTCTTTTTGAATGGAGATGAATCAAAGATTGCTTTTACTAAACGAATACTGGTTGTTAACAACAGGGTTGGTATAAATGCAGAAATTCAGCAGCCTCTTAACTCACAACTGATGCATACGCATCACAAAATCCAGTTTAGTCTTGAAACATCTCAATTAAAAATTACTAATCCAAGACAGGAAATTAAAGTAGTGTTATTACAGAATTACCGTTGGGATAATGCAATACAAAACATCCAGCCTACATTTACCAGAGGAAATGTATTAGAATATAATGGTGAGAATGATTGTGTCTTTGCAGCCAACAGGGAATGGAGATGGCTTAACCTCACCAGTTTCCGGTTGCAGAGTGAAAGAGTTGACAGTGCACATTACACTAATAAGTCAACTGAAATTTTTGTAAAACCTGATGGTGACAGAAAAAAATTAACTTATTATTATTACCGTGATTTTGACGGGATGTATATGCTGGGTGGAGGGCTGGATAATCTGAATCCTTACTGGCAGGGAGATTATGCAAGAGTAAGATTTACTTATGTGCCACCATTGAACCAACCTTTCAGGGACAAAGAGTTGTATTTGTATGGGGAACTTACCAATTATGAATTAAATGACAGCAGTAAGATGCAGTTTAATGGTGAAAAAGGTGTTTATGAAGGAACAGGTTTTTTAAAGAATGGTTATTACGATTATAGTTATGCATTAAAAGATAAAACCGGGAAGTTTGAATTAATTGATAATAATTTTTGGGAAACAGAAAATCAATACACTATTCTTGTATATTATCATCCATTTGGCGGCAGATCTGATGAACTGGTTGGTATAAGTAAGCTTAATACTTTTGCTAATTCGGCAGGTATAAGGTTTGGAACTAATAATCGTTAATGCGTTGTACCTTATATAAATCTGCATTATAAAATCAAATAAAAGTTTTAATTTCTTTAAGGAAAATAAGTTAATACCCATTACCTTTGCGGCCGGCAGGTCTTGCACGACCAGCTCCTGCTGAACCTCCCCAGGGCCGGAAGGCAGCAAGGATAAGCGGTTGAGCGGTGCGATGTAAGTAATCTGCCGATTTTTTTCCCTCATCCCCTTCAGGGGAATAATGGAAGGGTCTTCAAATTTTCAAATTCTCGTATGAAGTTTTTTATTGACACAGCCAATCTTGCCCAGATTAAAGAAGCAAATGAATTAGGAATTTTAGATGGGGTTACTACTAATCCATCCCTAATGGCTAAAGAAGGTATTAAAGGAGATGAGGCAGTAATGAATCATTATAAAACTATTTGTGAAATGGTGGATGGTGATATCAGCGCTGAAGTTATTGCAACCGATTTTGCCGGAATTGTGGAGGAAGGAAAAAAACTCGCCGCAATTCATCCAAACATTGTGGTGAAAGTTCCGATGATTAAAGATGGCGTGAAAGCATTGAAATGGTTTACTGATAATGGTATCAAAACAAACTGTACATTGGTTTTTTCAGCAGGTCAGGCCATATTAGCAGCTAAAGCCGGAGCTACTTATGTTTCTCCTTTTATCGGACGAATTGATGACAGCAGTTGGGATGGTGTAGAGTTAATTGCTCAAATAGCCCATATTTATACTTTGCAGGGCTTTAAAACAGAAATACTGGCTGCTTCAATCCGCAGTGGTTTGCATATTGTAAAATGTGCCGAGGCTGGTGCAGATGTATGTACTTGTCCGCTGGATTCTATACTGGCTTTATTAAAACATCCATTAACAGATATTGGACTGGCTAAGTTTTTAGAAGATGCTAAAAAGATGCAATCATAATAACTAATTCAATTAAACAGGAACGGCAGTAAAAATTACTGCCGTTTTTTTTGTCAATTATTTGATTTTTTATTTTTTCGTTTACTATTGGGCTGGTTTTTTATTTCGTTCATTATCTCCTCTGTGGTTTTTAATCTTTGGTCGTTTTCTTTTTTCTTTATATAAATAGTAATAGATTTATTGATAGCCGGGTTTTCTTTTAATATAATTGTTACTACCACAGAATCTTGCTTAAATTCTTTTTCAATCCATAAATTATTTCTTTCAAAATTGCCTGCGCTTGATTTAAAGTTGAGATGTTTATCAGTAAGCGGAAGATAGGTTCCATTGGCAAGTTTGCCATCTACATTAATGTAATTCCAGGTTCCTTTTTTTAAACTGTCAGTGTATAAGTTAAAGAAAAGACTGTCTATTGTTTGAGATTTTGCAAGCAGCCCGGTTAAAACAATAATTATTAAAAGGGATATTTTTCTCAAATGGGAATTTTTAACAAAGAGTTCAATAATTATGCAAAAGTTGCACTGGAAAATCTTTTAACAAAAAAACCGCCGCATAGACATGCGGCGGAGCTAAACCTTATTATGAGAAATTACAAAGAAGCGTTTTTAGCTTCACCCAGTTTGGCATGCGCAGCAGCTAAACGGGCAACGGGTACTCTTGGACCAGAGCAGGATACGTAATTCAGTCCAAGCTTATGACAAAAACTGATTGAATCCGGCTGACCACCATGTTCACCACAAATACCAATTTTCAAATTTGGTTTTGTTTTGCGTCCCCATTCTACAGCAATCTTCATCAGTTTGCCAACACCTTTGGTATCCAGCACTTCAAATGGATTGTCGTGTAAAATGTTTTTCTCTGCATATAAAGGCAGGAATTTATTTTCTGCATCTTCACGTGAGAAAGAGAAGGTAGCTTGTGTTAAATCGTTTGTGCCAAAGGAGAAGAATTCAGCTTCTTTGGCTAAATCATCTGCTTCCATACAAGCTCTTACTACTTCTATCATTGTACCAAACTTAAATTGCAGTTTGATGCCATATGCTTTTTCTACTTTTTCTTTTAATTCATCAACGTATGCTTTTACCTGCACTAATTCTTCTGCAGTGCAAACCTGCGGTACCATTATTTCAGGACGAACATCAATTTTTACTTTCTGGCATTCTGCAGCAGCTTCCAGGATAGCCTGTATCTGCATTTTATAAATTTCAGGATAGGTTAATCCTAATCTTACCCCGCGGTGACCCAGCATTGGGTTTACTTCATGCAGTTCATGTACTTTCTTCATCATTTGTTCTTTCTTCACAATTGCCTGGTCAATTAATTCCACTCCCTTATCATTAAATGGCATTACTGAGAAATTAGCCAATTCAGATTCTGCATGTAACAGACGTAAACTGTTGTACAAATTGGCGGCGCCGCTTGCAGTATCTTTTAAATGACGAAGGTGTTGTAATTCTTCTCTCAATTCTTCTTCTGTTGGCAGGAATTCATGAATGGGAGGGTCGAGTAAACGGACAGTAACGGGCCTTGGTGCCATAGTGGTAAGAATTTCTTTAAAATCCTGGCGTTGTATTGGCAACAGTTTGTTTAAAGCTAATTCTCTTTCTTCCAGTGTTGATGCCAAAATCATTTCTACAACAATTGGCAAACGGTCAGAAGCATTAAACATTCTTTCAGTGCGGCATAAGCCAATACCCATTGCTCCAAACTCTAATGCTTTTTTTGCTGATTCTGGTGTATCTGCATTCGCCATAACTTTTAATTGTGCCACTTCATCTGCCCAACTGAGTAAGGTTTTTAATTCGTCACTAAATATTGGGTCAACAGTTGGGATTACGCCCTGGTATACAAAACCGGTTCCACCATCAATAGTTATATAATCACCTTCGTGTAATATCTTATTGCCAATTTTTGCCTGTCTTAATTTAACATCCACTTGTATTCCTTCAGCACCTGCAACACATGGTTTACCCATACCTCTTGCCACAACCGCAGCATGTGAAGTTTTACCTCCACGACTTGTTAATATACCTTGTGAAGCAAAGAATCCATGAATATCTTCAGGTTTTGTTTCTTCTCTTACCAGGATTACTTTTTCATTTGCACGGCCTAATAGTTCTGCACGGTCTGCATCAAATACACATTTGCCGGATGCAGCACCGGGTGACGCAGGTAATCCCTGTACCAAGGGTTCTGATTTATGGAATGAGTCCAAACGGGGGTGTAACAATTGCTCCAGCATTTCTGGTTTAATACGGAGTAAAGCCTGTGGTTTTGTAATTAAACCTTCTTTCTCCATTTCAACAGAAGTACGAACAATGGCAGTTGCATTCATTTTGCCATTACGTGTTTGTAAACAATACAACACATTTTTTTCAATGGTAAATTCAAAATCCTGTACTTCTTTATAATGACTTTCTAACTTATTACGTAACTCTTCCAATTGGGCATATAGGTCAGGCATTTCTTCTTTTAATTCAAGAACTGGTTTAGGAGTACGAATTCCTGCCACCACATCTTCCCCTTGCGCATTCACTAAATATTCACCAAAGAAAATATTTTCACCGGTGCCGGGGTCTCTTGTAAAGGCAACACCTGTTGCACTATCGTTACCCATATTACCAAATACCATGGCCACCACATTTACTGCGGTACCATTAGCCATTTGCGGTGTGATGTTGAATTCACGGCGATAGTCAATTGCTCTTTTACCCATCCATGAATTAAATACTGCTTTAATGGCAATCTCTAATTGTTCATATACATCTTCGGGGAATGGTTTGCCGGTATAAGATTTTACTACTTCAAGAAAACGGTTGCTTATTTCTTTTAAATCTTCAGCACTTAATCCAATATCTACTTTAACGCCGGCTTTATGTTTTATTGCTTCAAATTCTTTATCAAATTTTTCGTCAGGAACTCCTAATGCTACCTTACCAAATAATTGAATGAAACGGCGATAAGCATCATATCCAAAACGTTCATTTTTTGTTTGCTGAATAAGACCGCTTAGTGTTTCCCTGTTTAATCCAAGATTTAAAATAGTGTCCATCATTCCGGGCATTGATAATGCAGAACCGGAACGAACAGAAACTAATAATGGATTAGAAGGGTCGCCAAAATTTTTGCCGCTTGCTTTTTCAATGATTTTCATGTTCTGCCTTAGCTGCTCAATTAGTCCATGTGGTAACTGGCGGTTTTCATCAGCGAGATATGTAAGACGGGCTTCTGTTGAAATAACAAAACCCGGAGGGACATTTAATCCAATCTGTGTCATTTCACAAAGATTAGCTCCCTTGCCGCCCAGCAATTGTTTGTTTTTGCCATCTCCTTCTTTGAATGCGAAAACAAATTTTTTCGATATTTTTTCTGCTTTTTTTACAGGAGTTGATTGGGGTAACTCCACAATATCTGTAGTGTTCATAACCTGGTTTTTAAATTAGGGTGAAGTTAGAACGCCAAAAAATCGTGGAACATGACTTAATTCAAGAAGCAGGATAACAATCGTCAGGTTTTGACG
>JBLMVP010000441.1:0-17799 GCA_050256755.1 Sphingobacteriales bacterium
AAAGAACCAGTAAAAAAAAATATGACAGGGAGAGCGAAAGCAGGGGTGGAGATAACAGAAGAGATAATCGCAATCAGCCTTCTCAGCAAAGACCTGATAATCGTGGTCAGCAAAGACCTGATAACCGTAACCAACCAAGACAAGAAAACCGTGGAGGTAACCGTCCTGATAATCGTAGTCAGCAAAGACCTGATAACCGTAATCAACCGAGACAGGAAAGCCGCGGTCCATTCAAACCTGAGAAAAGGCCACCTCAGCAAGACAATCCTGATGATAAAAAATAACTGAAGGATGCAACGATAGTTTTTATATGAAGGTCAACTTTAAAAAACTACGTATGAAATTACTCGTTGCTGTTATTTTTTCTGCAGTATTGGCAGGTTGTAAAAAATCAGAAGATACCACAATATTGGATGGTGTTTATGCCGGAACCTTTTACCGCTCGCACCCATGGTCTGATACCGCAACCGTAATACTGAATTTTTCAGGCAATCACTTTACCGGTCAAAGCAATAAAAATTATTACCCCGCTATTTGCAGTGGCACTTATACTGTAACCGGAAATAAAATTCATTTCGAAAACAGCTGTCCGTGGACAGCAAATTTTGACTGGAGTTTTATTTTGTCTAATGATTTCTCCTTTACTGTTAATGGCAAGAAACTTGAGATGGTGCGCAGCTATGATGGCATTATTTTTTATTCCGATAACTACCAGCTTACAAAACAATAATTAATTAAATAACCTAAATTTTAACAAGCCGGCGACTATATGGTCGCCGGCTTTTTTAGTAGATTTAATTAATGAAATGGAAAAAATTTATGAAGATATCTTTCAGGGTGATGGCAGTGTTTTTAATACTGTGGTTAATAATGGCGCAAAGTTGTATGAAATTTAAAATAAGCGACAGCAAGGCTAAAGAAGAATTTAAAGAAGCAGGTGTAGAGTTAACTACAGCAACTGTAAAAGTTGGAGGCCGTAATATGCATTATGCAAAAACCGGTAATGATACTTTACCCACCATTGTTTTTGTTCATGGTTCACCGGGATCCTGGGATGCATTTGCAAGGTATATGCAGGATAAAGATTTACTGGCAAAGTTCAGAATGATATCTATTGATCGTCCCGGCTTTGGTTACAGTGATTACGGAGAAGCAGAGCACATGCAAAAACAATCGGACTTAATTAGTCCAATGTTTAAATACTGGCAAAATGGTAAACCCGTTTATTTAGCAGGTCATTCATTAGGTGGACCTATGATTGTGTGGTTAGCCGGGGAGAACCCCGGGATGTTTAATGGATTAGTTTTATTAGCTGCGAGTGTTGACCCTGCTGAAGAAAAAAAAGAAGGATGGAGAAATGTTTTGAATACCGGTGTGTTCCGCTATTTCGTTCCCGGTGCATTCAGGCCGAGTAATGTGGAGCTGCTATATTTTAAAAAAGATGTGTATGCCTTGCAGGATAAATTTCCATTAATAAAATGTAAAGTGTTTATTGTGCACGGAACGAAAGATACTTTTGTACCGGTGGGTAATGCTGCTTATGCAGAAAAGAAACTGGTGAATGCTTCTTCTGTTGAAACAACATTAATTCCCGATGCACCGCATTTTATTCCCTGGACAAAATATGATGTGATTAAAAACATATTGATGAAACTGTATTAAATCATTTTATGATTGCTTCATAAATCGTATCCTGAATCTTTCCTCTTACATTTAGTTGAGATAGCAACAAATTAGTCCCACCATCAGGATAAACTCTATTGGAAAGAAAAATATAAATCAAATTATATTTTGGATCAACCCATACACAGGTACCCGTATAACCCGTATGCCCAAAGGTTTCAGGTGAGGCCAGTTTGCAGGGATAGGGGTCAGGCCTTGTATCATTATCTTTTTCCGGTTTATCAAAGCCAAGTCCCCTCCTGCTGATTGCACTGTTGTAAGCGGTAAATAATTTTATAGTGGATGGTTTTAAAAATTGCTGACCATTAAATGCGCCGCCGTACAACATCATTTGCCATAATAAAGCCAAATCATCAGCATCGCTGAAGAGCCCTGCATGACCGGCCACACCGCCAAACATAGCAGCACCGGGATCATGCACATCACCTCTCAGTTGATGCAAGCGAAAATATTTTTCTTTTTCTGTTGGAATAATTCTTTCCAGGGAAAACCTTTCGGTTGGTTTAAATCCTGTGGACCGCATTCCCAGTTTATCATAGAAATTTGTTTTCACATAATCACTCAAACTCATCCCGCTGATTGCTTCCACTATCTTACCTAAAAAAATAAAATCATTATCACTGTAGATATAATTGTTTGGCGTAGATAGGGGGCTTTGCAGCATCCGTTTGTACATAGTATCCCTCCAGTCGGTACGCATAAACATTTTATCCGTTACACGAATGGAATAATTGTTTTCCTGCAAAGAATCATAATAACCATTGAAAGGGATTCCGGTTATGGTATCAATGGTTTCTTTATAAAAAGGGATCCAGGCTTTTAATCCTGCCTGGTGTAATAAAATATTTTCAACGGGCAGATTTTCTTTGTCTGTTCCCTTCACCCAGGGGAGATAATACCCCAGGGTTTTTTTTAGTTCCAGTTTGCCCTCATCATATAATTTCATCACCGAAATTGTGGTGGCGGATATTTTGGTAACAGAAGCTAAGTCGAAAATACTTTCTAAGGAAACAGGTTCAATACTATCGTAAGTGTAATGACCAAATGCTTTTTCATAAAATATCTTTCCATCTTTAACAGCCAGTACTACACAGCCCGGGTACGCTTTTTTTATAATGCCGTCTGTAGCAATTGAATCAATCGCTTTTAGCTTATTTTCATTAATCCCCACTGAGGAAGGATTAACTGTCGGAAGATAATTGGTTAAAACTATCCCGTTGCCAAATTTGAAATTGTCACAAACTGAAACTGGTAACTTTCCTCTGGGTGTATTTAAACCTCTCAATATATCCGCTGCTGCTTCCTGAAAGGTGGCATCATCTTCATAACAAGCCAATACATTTTTAGCTCCGCATGAATTTTTAACCGCATAAGGGTTTCCAAAATATAAAGTGATAGTATTATTTTCTGATTCCAGTTGCTGCAGTAACCATATTGCTGCTGTACTAATGGTAAAATTATTAGCGGGGTAATTGGCGTAATTATGCACGCCGGTTACTATAACACCAAACTTTGACTTTATTTGTTCCATTAATGATACAGCCTGTGTGGAATCAGCTTTATAATCAAAATAAAAAACTTCAGCACCAAAATCATTGCGCATCCGTTTTGCCAGTGCATTTTCATTACTCACTCCAATTCCTACATAAGCTATTTTCTTTCCTGCATTTTTTGATAGCGGGAAAAGAGCAGCATTATCATTCTTTAATAAAGTGATGGCATTTTGTGCTACCGATTTTCTGATAGCAGGAATGGAAGCATTTAAATCATTAGTAAGATTGGTATAATCAATTGGCCCTGCATTGGAAACTACATATTCATATTTTGCCATCAAAACCCGTTTTGTATGAGCATATACATCAGCCCATTTTAATTTTTTCTTTTTTATTGACCGGCGGATTTTTTTAATAACGGCTGGAATATCACCGGGTAAACACAACATATCATTACCGGCTATTATTGCCTGTACAGAAGCTTCCCCATCCGGATAATATTTTTTTACTCCCTGCATATCCAGTGCATCAGTGAAGGTTAAACCGTGGTAGCCTAATTCATTCCGCATTAATCTGGTTATATTATTATAGGAAATGGAGGTTGGTTTATGCGCTGTGTTATCAATAGCCGGAACTGATAAATGAGCAATCATTACGCTGCCAATGCCTGCTTTAAAAATTTGGCGGAAGGGATAAAGTTCTAATGAATCTAACTGACTTTTGGTTTTATTAATCACCGGCAAATCCAAATGCGAATCAACACTTACATCCCCGTGACCGGGAAAATGTTTGGCACAAGCCATCACTCCAGCATCCTGCATACCTTTCATGATGGCAATTCCATACTGGGCTACTTTGTATTTATCTTCTCCAAATGAACGGAAATTAATAACCGGGTTATCGGGATTATTATTTACATCCACCACAGGCGCATAGTTTACATGTATACCAATGCGCTTACATTGCTGACCTATTACCTTACCCATTTCATATACAATGCTTTCATTTTGCATGGCGCCTAAGGTTAGCTGGTAAGGCAGTTTGGCTACACTATCCAGCATTCGCATCCCCAATCCAGTTTCGCCATCTATACTAATCATAATGGGAGTTTGTGCGATACCCTGGTAATAGTTAATTAATTCAGCCTGCCGGTAAGGCCCACCCTGGAATAAACAAATACTTCCGATATTATATTTTTTTACCGCATCTGTAACAGCGCTGTCTAACCAGGTAATTGTTTTTGTCTTGCTGTCAAAGGAAGAAAGACGTACCACAATTAATTGAGTAATCCGCTGATCATCGGTTAAACTGTTAAAAACGCTATCTACCCAATGCTGTGCTTTTTCTCTGTTGGTTTGTGCAAAACTGCAGAGGGAGGAAATACTGATTATTAATACTGCTGTTAATCTTACTAATGACATCTTCATAGATAACTGTTGAGGTCTTAAAATTACGGGAATACACCTTGTTGAAAAACAAAAAAAGCCACGCTTACTGCATGACTTGGTATATGGGTACGATTGGATAACCGGCAGGGTATAAATATTTTCAAATGGGTTAAAAGATTTTAAACAAGGTTTTTCAGCACAAATAATTTTGTTTTAGACGGATTAAAAACGGGACCATACTTTTTAAAAGGGGAACAGATTAAAAACTATACTAAAGATGCTGAGTGCAGAGAGATAGTTGTATCTGAAAAAGATTTTTGTAAGGCTCAAAAAAGTTTTAACAAGTTAATTGGTATTCGGGTAAAGCAGTGATGAATGGTTAACTTTGCCAAAATTTTTGACAGAGTGCCGGATATTATACAATTATTGCCCGATAATATTGCCAACCAGATTGCAGCAGGTGAAGTAATCCAGCGGCCGGCCAGTGCTGTAAAGGAATTAATGGAAAATGCAATTGATGCCGGGGCAACTGAAATAAAACTAATTATTAATGATGCCGGCAAATCACTGATACAGGTAATAGATAATGGCAAAGGTATGAGTGAAACAGATGCGAGGATGAGTTTTGAACGCCATGCCACTTCTAAAATAAAAGAGATTGACGATCTGTTCCGCATTAAAACTATGGGATTTCGGGGTGAAGCATTAGCTTCCATCGCAGCTGTGGCACAGGTTGAATTAAAAACCAAAAGAGAAGAAGATACTACAGGCGTTTATATTGAAATTGAAAACAGCCTGGTAAAAAAGCAGGAGCCTGTTGCGGCCAATAACGGTACCAGCATCTCCATGAAAAATGTTTTCTTCAATGTTCCTGCTCGCAGGAATTTTTTAAAAAGCAATGCTGCTGAATTGCGGCATATAGTGGATGAATTTATCCGTATTGCTTTATCCTTTCCTGAAATATTGTTTACACTTACCAGTAATGGTCAGCAGGTATTTCATTTGGAAAAAGGAACTTTAAAACAACGTATTGTTCAAATTCTCGGCAATAACTACAATGCAAAGCTGGTGAGTGTACAGGAGAATACTGACTATATGAACATTTATGGTTTTGTTGGCAAACCCGAAACCACCAAAAAAACCCGTGGCGACCAGTATTTCTTTGTGAACAACCGGTTCATTAAAAGTGCTTATCTCAATCATGCAGTAATGAGTGCTTATAATGAGATGATAGCTAAAGACGGATTCCCGCTATATGTGTTGTTTATAGATTTGGACCCATCACAAATTGATATCAATGTTCATCCCACCAAGCAGGAAATAAAATTTGAAGATGAAAAAATTGTATATGCTTTTGTACAGGCAGCTGTAAAACATGCACTGGCACAGTTCAGCATTACTCCAACACTGGATTTTGATTTAGACCCCAACATTCAGCATTTGGACGCAGTGAGTAAACCTTTTACTGAAGAAAGAAAATCAGCTGCTTCCTCCTCTTCTTTATATCAAACCTTTACACAAAAAAACCAGGCACATAAAATTGAAAGTAAAAGTGACTTGAAACACTGGAGGGATTTGTACCAAATTGCGGAGAAGAAAACAGAAGATGGTAGTGAGAAGATAGAAACTGGCAGTCATAGTATAGCATCCAGTTCTGTAAAATCATCATTATTTAAAATTGTTGAAGAGTATAAACCTTTTCAATTACTCAACACTTATATTGTTGCGCAAACCAATAGAAGTTTCATATTGATAAACCAGCAATCAGCACATGAACGTATTTTATACGAACGCTTTTCTGCTGCTGCAAAGGGAAAATCGATTGCTTCTCAGCAAAGTTTATTTCCTGTAACTATACAACTCTCTTCACAGGACACGGTAATGTTAAATGAATTACTGGGTGATTTAAATCTGCTTGGTTACCTGGTTGAACCTTTTGGCAACAATGCTTTTGTTATACAGGGTACGCCTGCAGATGTTGCACAGGGTAATGAAAAAGCAGTCATCGAAAATTTGCTGGAGCAATACAAACATTTTACCAGCGATGTAAAGTTTTCTAAAAGAGAAAAACTCATTCGTTCTCTTACCTGGCAACAGGCTATTAAGCCGGGACAATCCTTGTCAGCCAAAGAAATGGAAAATTTGATTGCTGACTTATTTACCTGCACCCAACCTAATGTAACTCCAAACGGCAATCCAACCTATATGGAGTTTAAGGAAGAGTATTTGGACAGGTTATTTGGGAAATAATTTTACAAAAGAAAAATAATTCCAATATACGCAGCACAAACAGCAATACAGAAACAATAAGATAAAACAGCAGCCAGGTTATAAGCATCCACCTTCCCTCTTCATTATAATACATTTAAAATTATTTTCAATCCATTAAATTGCCTGGTTTAAAGGATGAAATAAACACATGTTGTTAATTAATCAGGCGGGAAGCTGCCTGAACATACTTTCTCTGTCAGTTCCGAGAAAAAGCCGCAGAGCGGTGAGTCACTCATGCGGCTATAATTGAAGCGCCAACTGTAATTTACCAAAGCAGGCCATGTAACAATAAGTTCCTTTACAGGAAAACTATGCTGCCTGTGTAATAAAAAAATACCAGGTAAGTGTAAGAATAGATTTACAGAGAATTAATAATTATTCCGGAGTTGTGATATAAACCGCTCAAAAGCAAGCCGAACCGGTGTAGCCCCGGTAAGAAAATGATTAGCCTGCAAAGAAAATATTAAAAGCTTATTTTTCTTAGTGATTACATAACCGCTCATAGAAGTATGATTGGATAAGGTACCTGTTTTAGCAAATACAAATCCTTTATCATTTAAGAATAAAGAACGCAATGTTCCTTCTCCGCCGGTTGCCAAAATATTTTTCATCCGCTCCAAACCAAATTCTTCTTTCATTTTATTTAATATCCATACAAATGATTGGGGTGTAAATAAATTATACCGGCTTAATCCGCTGCCATCCACCCATTTTGGTTTTTGAGGAATATCTTTTAATTCGTTTTTTAATAAGTAATTAATAATTGCTTCATCGTTCATCAATCCTAATTTTTTATTGGCTGCCATCAACAATGTTTGTTCAGCAAAAAAATTATCGCTGCGGTGCATCATTGGTTTATAAAGGGAGTCGGAAGGAATAGAATAAAGAGTTGACAGTTGATTGTTGACAGTTGATTGTTTTGAGGTAATATTTAGTTTTAATGAATCTGCCAGGAATAGCCTGGCGGTTTCTATTCCTTTTGTAACATAAGGAATTTCCTGTTCGCTGTATTTTTCCGATCCACTGTAAATATGAAAAAGATTTTCGTCTCTTTCTCTCCTTACATTAAATCTTTTGTTTGATGAATCAGTTACCGTCTCGCTTTCCCAATTTAAAAATGGTGTTGATTTTATAATTAATTGTTTATTGCCGGTAATAGTTTGTGACCATCTTATAGTATTACCATAAACCGGCATGGGACTTCTTTCTGCCATATAATAACCGTTATAATCATCCCACGCCCAACCATAACCCAATGCTTCATCTCTCCAGTTGCCATCATTTATTACAATAGGTTTGTTTTTGTTTTTTAAAAAATCAGCCACCCTTTGAACATTAAAATCGGGATGCAGCAAACTCGGATCGCCTGTGGGCTGAATAAATAATGTATCAGCGGTTTCATAATATTTTAACCCGGGGAGTGAATCACCTAAATATTTCATCCCCGCATATAAAGTAAATAGTTTGGTATTGCTGGCAGGAACAAAATATTTACGGGCATCATGCTGGTACCAGTATTTACCAGTGGCCGGCTCATACACACTGACTCCAACGTAGGCTGGCAGTAATGCAGAATCGCTAAGTAATTCTTTATTTGCAGTTTTTGCAATTTGCCTGTTAACCGTACAGGAACTAAAAATCAATAAACCAATAAACCAATAAACAATTCCGGGTTTCATTGTTTAAAGATATGTTTTGTTGGAATATTAGTTTTTTAATCCGCTTCCTTTCTTAATTTTAGTCCATGTGGAAACGATGGAAATTATTTCTGCCTCTATTCGCACCAATCGGCATGCTTGGTTTCATAATGCTTACTGGTATTATTGGTTATATGCTGATTGAAAATTACGGGTTCATTGACGCTGTGTACATGACTATTATCACCATTGCTTCGGTAGGTTTCCAGGAAGTGCACCCTTTATCAAATACCGGAAGAATATTTACTACCCTGCTTATATTATTTAACCTCGGTTTGTTTACTTACTTCATCACCCTGCTCTCGAGATTTTTTATGGATGGGGAATTTAACCGCCGTTATAAATTTGTGAAAATGGAAAATGCAATTAACAAGTTACAAGGTCATGTTATTGTTTGCGGCTTTGGCCGAAACGGCAGTGAATGTGCACAGGTGCTTCACAATAACAAAATTCCTTTTGTAATACTGGAACAAAAAAATGATCTGCCGGATGATTTATCTTTTGAAGTTCCATATTTCATTAAAGCAGATGCTACTAAAGATGAAACCCTGAAAGATGCGGGAATACAACATGCCAAAGCATTAATTACTACATTACCTGTTGATGCAGATAATCTATTTGTGGTACTGACTGCCCGTCAATTAAATCCTGCTATTACAATCATCAGCAGGGCATCGCAGGATACCTCTGTAAACAAATTAAAAATTGCCGGGGCTAATAATGTTATTATGCCCGATAAAATTGGCGGGGCTCATATGGCCACCCTGGTAATGATACCTGACGTGGTAGAGTTTATTTCCCTAATGACAACCCGTAATAATGAATCATTTAGAGTGGCAGAACTAGTGGTAAATAAATCCACTTTGTTAGGAGAACTTGACTTATGGAAAAAATCAGGATGTACTATTTTGGGAGTAAAATTTCAAAACCAATACCAGCTTAATCCTTCTTCTGACTATTTAATAAAACAGGATGAACGCATTATTGTAATGGGAAGCGAGGAACAGATAAGCAGGGCAAAATCATTGCTTTAAAAAATCCAAATTCCAATACCTAAAAAATAAATTTTTGGATTTGATTATTGAGTTTTGTTTTTTAACTGCGTTCCTGCGCCCTCAGCCACCGCTCCGGTATTTCATTATTACTTGCCATTACATAATCAGTATAACTGCAGGCGATAAATTTTTTATCGGGCATCTGCATCCACCATCTTCCGGTACGTTTGCTTTGTAAAAAAACTGTTTCTATTTCTGCCAAAGCGGTGTGGTATTCATTGAAGTCATCCCTGTCTTCTATCTTCACTTCATTCTTACTGATTTGTTTGCCATCAACAAAATACCAGAGCATATGCGCAATTTGTTTGGCTGTTAAATCATTGGTATCTCTTTCGGCCAAATAACCATAAATACCCAGCGTACTTACATTAGGGCTCATGCCTGCATATTTGGTTAACGTGCAAACTTCTTCTCCTGTAAATCCATTGGGACTAATATCTGTTGCAGGAGCATAAGCATTGGCAATAGCGGCAATATCCACTGTTACCATATTGGAATTACGTATCACCGGTTCCATTTCCTCCATATGTTCTTTTGCTTTTCCCACACGAAAGCAATCAAAGCGCAACTTATCCATTGTCTCCATCATCTTGGGATGAATATTATAAATCTGGAAACCGATATGATTATAGTGACGAATATAATTCGGCTCACCCGTCAATACTTCCATTAAAAAACTTTCATGTCTTAATGGAGACTCCATATTAAGGTTAATGTTGGAATCAATTCCTGTAGCTTCAATAATTTTATTTAAACTTCCATACGCATAATATTGCCCCAGCGTATTATCATGTGAGCCACCAAGAATCACTACTGTTTTCTTTTCCCTGATTAATTCAGCAATCACTGTTTTGGCAGCAGCATAACTATCCGTTAATAATGCACCCGATTTTATATTACCAATATCAGCCATTTTAACCTGACTATGCCAGTAATAGAGCTGATAAAACTGTTCTCTTATTTTGTCGGGACCATTTGAATAGCCGGTATGTACACCATGACCCCTCACTTCTCCAATACCTACCAATACAATATCTATTTCATCCAAATCGGGAAACACTTCTTCATATGCTCTTATATGCGAACCAATCTGGCCATCGTTATATCCATGGTCATTACTGATAACATCTTTTCTTACGGGTATTAAAAAATCCTTGAGATTAAGGTAGTCGGACATTTGCTTAGAGATTTTGGCAAACTTACATTAATGAACAATATCACAAAAACTAATCATTAACAGGCATATTGACTCATAACATCTATTTTGCAGCGATTTATATTCATTTTATTTTATCATCCCCTAAAAATTCAGATATGAAAAAATATATTGGTTTATTAGTTTTTGTTCTTTTCGCCATGGTAAACAATATTTCTTCTCAGTCAAAAACCGGTTTACACATCATCAACACTTTTCATATTGCCAGTCCCGGCGGCTGGGATTACATTGAAGTGGGGCCGGTACACAATTGGTTATATGTAAGTCATGGTACGCAGGTAAATATTTTGAATAAAAAAACCGGTGATTCAATTGGGGTTATTGAAAACACAACCGGTGTACATGGTATTGCTTTTGATATTGCCCATAGCAAAGGCTTTACCAGTAACGGAAGACTGAATACTGTTACCGTTTTTGATATGAATACCAATAAAGTGCTGTCTCAAATTGCAACAGGGCAAAACCCCGATGCCATTACTTATGAACCGTTCTCCAAAAAAATTATCACCTGCAATGGCAGAAGTAAAAATCTTAGTATAATAGACCCGGTAGAAAATAAGGTAACAGACAGTGTGGATGTTGGTGGTAAACCTGAAACCGCTGTCAGTGATGACAATGGAAAATTGTTTGTAAATATTGAGGACAAAAATGAAATTGTAGTGGTGGATATGAAGACCCTTCAGGTAACACAGCATTGGAGTCTTGCTCCCGCAGAAGGACCAACTGGGTTAGCCTTTGATAAACTGAGCAATCGTTTATTTGCAGGATGTGATAAGTTGCTGGTGGTAATGGATGCAAAAAACGGAACGATTATCGACAAAATAACCATAGGTGATGGTTGTGATGGAGTAGCATTTGACCCTGCAACAAATATGATCTATACTTCCAATGGAGAAGGAACATTAAGTGTAATACACAAAGATTATGCTGACAGGTACACTTTAGTAGAAAATATTGCAACCAAACAATATGCAAGAACCATTGCATTGGACAAAGAAACCCACCTGATATACCTGCCTACTGCTGATTTGGAAAAACCGGACCCCAATCAAAAAGGAAGACCTAAAATGATACCCGGAACTTTCCAGGTACTGGTGATTGGAAAACAATAAATATAAAAGCTTAATGAAGAAGACCGTTTTGATTATACCGGTTTTGTTTTTTATACATTTCAGCACAATAGCACAGCATAGTTTTAAAGCCATTGTAAAAGACAGTGCCACAAATGAAAACTTACCCGGTGTAAGTGTGATTATGAACAAAGGAAAAAGAAATGGTATCACCAATAACGAAGGAAAAATTATTCTCAAAAATATTTCCGAACATTCGGCTACTTTCAACTTTAGTCATATTGGGTATGATGAAACAAGCCTGTTTTTTGATTTCAGTTCTTTAACTGATACTTCAGCTTATATCATCATCTATCTTATTAAAAAACAAAAAGATTTGGAAGAAGTGATTGTAAGCTCTTCCCGTACCGAATCAAGAATTGAAAACCTGCCAACTAAAGTGGAAGTATTGGGAGCCGAAGAAGTAACAGAGGAAGGCGGCATAAAACCCGGTACCATTGTGAGTTTATTAGGTGATGTAGCAGGTATTCAAACACAACAAACCTCCGCCAGCAGTGCCATAACTGATTTAAGAATACAGGGTCTTCAAGGTAAATACACTCAAATATTAAGAGACGGTCTTCCTTTGTTTGGTGGCTACTCCGGTGGATTAAGCATTATGCAAATACCACCGGCTGATATAAAACAGGTGGAAATTATTAAAGGCGCCAGCTCCACTTTATATGGCGGTGGTGCAATAGCAGGGTTGATTAATTTGATTTCAAAAACTCCCAGCATAGGAAAATTTGAAGAATCTTTTTTACTCAATCAAACAACTTTAAATGAAACTAATGCCAACCTCTGGCTTTCCAGCCGGAATAAAAATGCTGGCTTTACTTTTTATACTGGAGGAACTTATCAAAAAGCAAAAGATGTAAATAAAGATGGCTACAGTGATTTGCCGGATATCAAATCATTATTCATTCACCCAAGACTCTTCATTTATCCCAACAGCAGGCAAACTCTTTCCATTGGTTATAATGCCGTTTTCGAAGAAAGAGAAGGCGGGTATATGAACGCACTTGGCAATAAAACATCTTCTTTCTATTTTAATAAGAACAAAACAAGCCGCCATACCATAGAAACAGAATGGGACAATAAAATCAATAACAAAGAAAGAATCACAGTTAAAGGCAATGCTACCTTCTTTAACCGACAGGTAAGCACCAACGTGTTTGGGATGAATGCAAACCAGGCACAGGTTTTTAGTGAAGCTTCTTATGTAAATAAAAGCCGCTACAACGATGTGGTAGCTGGAATTAATTTTTATGCGGATAATTTTAAAAAGAAATTACCAGACAGTACACAAATCAGCAATTATTTTCGGAACACTGCCGGCTTTTTTTTACAGGACGATTGGCGTATTCATCCAAAGTTTACTGTACAGGCTGGTATAAGGTGGGATTACCAAAAACAATCGGGTAATTTTATTTTACCAAGACTTTCATTTCTGTATCGCATCAATCCATTTCTTACAACCAGGCTCGGCGGAGGATTAGGTTATAAACTCCCAACTGTTTTCAGCAATGAAATTGATGAAAGAGATTATCCAAATTTGTTGCCTCTTGCTTCGTCAGTGGTATCAGAAAAATCAACCGGCTTTAACTGGGATATTAACTTTAAAAAGAAAATTGGCGAAACAGATTTTACCATCAACCAGTCCTTTTTTCTTACTAATATTGATAAACCAATCATCACTTCTGTTGATGCCAATAATAACATTTCATTCAACAATGCCAGCAAACCTTTGAAAACAAAAGGTTTTGAAACGTATATCCAG
This sequence comes from Sphingobacteriales bacterium, assembly GCA_050256755.1. GTDB lineage: Bacteria > Bacteroidota > Bacteroidia > Chitinophagales > Chitinophagaceae > AWTP1-9. The sequence continues at coordinate 13,693 of JBLMVP010000441.1, forward strand.
GCAAAGCATAATGAATGGGAAGTTTATCTTGGTTATGTTTATACTTATGCCAAAAAATTATACGACAATCAAAACCCTTATCTGAGTTTGAGTGCAAGAAATAAATTTGCCACCGTTGTATCTAAAGAATTTTCAGAACATCTGAGGGCGGGTGTTGAAGCCGCTTATACAGGCAAACAATTTTTAGATAATGGCAGTATGACGACGGGTTATCTTTTTGCAGCGTCGATGGTTAGATACGATATTCATCATTTTACTTTTGTATTAAACTGCGAAAATTTATTCGATTATCGTCAAACTAGAAAAGAAGCCATTGTAAGCGGACCACCCACCAATCCAATTTTCCGTCAGCTTTGGGCACCTATTGATGGAAGAGTAGTCAATTTATCTATGCAATTGAGATGGTAATTTAACTCCACCCTGAAGGGGAGGTTGGATGGCGTTTTCTTATCTTTGCCATCATGGAACAGGTTTTACAGCAAATAGAAACGTACCGCAAAGAAATTGAATCCTTACAGGTGGCTGATGCCAAATCGCTGGAAGCATACCGTATTAAATTCCTCGGCACAAAAGGCATTGTAAAAAATTTAATGAGTGAAATGAAAAATGTGCCAAACGAAAACAAAAAAGAGTTTGGACAAATACTCAACGAATTCAAACAATTCGCAGAAGGCAAGTATGAGGCATGGAAAGAGTTAACATCTAACGGCCAGCAATCAGCAGCCAGCAATATTGATTTAACCTTACCCGGTGACCCCGTTCCTGTTGGCAGCCGTCACCCCATTAGTTTAATGCGTAATCATATTCTTTCGATTTTTCAACGATTGGGTTTTGCAGTAGCGGAAGGACCGGAGATTGAAGATGACTGGCACAACTTCGGCGCATTGAATTTAGAAGAAGATCACCCGGCCCGTGATATGCAGGATACATTTTATGTAAGCACTAATCCTGACTGGCTTTTGCGTACACATACCAGCAACATACAAATTCGTGAAATGGAAAAAGGCAAGTTGCCTATCCGTATTGTTTGTCCCGGACGAGTGTACCGTAACGAAACCATCAGTGCAAGAAGCCATTGTTATTTTCACCAGGTAGAAGGTCTGTATATTGATGAAAATGTTTCCTTTGCCGATTTAAAACAAACGCTTTACTTTTTTGTGCAGGAGATGTATGGCAAAGATGTAAAAGTTCGTTTCCGTCCTTCTTATTTTCCATTTACCGAACCAAGTGCTGAGATGGATGTAAGTTGTTTCATCTGTGGTGGCCAGGGTTGTAATATTTGCAAACATACTGGCTGGGTAGAAATTTTAGGTTGCGGTATGGTGCATCCCAAAGTGCTGGAGAACTGCGGCATCGATAGTAATAAGTATACCGGCTATGCATGGGGCATGGGTATTGAACGTCCCGCATTGCTGAAATACGGGATTAATGATATTCGTCTGTTCAGTGAAAATGATGTGCGGTTTTTGAAACAATTTACGAGTGCAACGTAGAGATTAATTAGGTAGCCAGCAGCATTGCTACTATTAAACTTTGTTTGCGTCGCACACTTCAGCGTTCATTACTTTATTCAATATTTTATATTTCATGATTCAAACAATTTGCGTTTGTGGCGCCGGAACAATGGGCAGCGGTATTGCACAAGCCGCTGCACAGGCAGGTTTTCGTACAAACCTGTTTGATGTAAATGCTGCTGTTCTTGAAAAAGCTAAATCAGCCATTGAAAAAAACCTTCAGTCCTTAGCAGAGAAAGAAAAAATTTCAGTTACAGATAAAGACGCTATTCTTAACCGCTTTCAATTCACCGGCGATATTAACCAATGTAAGGCTGATATTATCATCGAAGCCATCATTGAAAAAACAGATGCTAAGGTTTCTTTATTCAACCAGCTGGCAGCCATCAACAATAGTGAAACCATTTTCGCTTCTAATACTTCTTCCCTTTCCATCAGCGATATACAAAAAAATATTGTGCACCCGGAAAGAGTGGCAGGCATGCATTTCTTTAACCCGGCCACTATTATGAAATTAGTAGAAGTGGTAAAAGGTGAACAAACAAATGATGTAGTAGCTCAAACAGTGTATAAGCTCTGTAAACAAATGGGCAAAATGCCCGTAATGTGCAAAGACGCTCCGGGTTTTATTGTTAATCGTGTAGCAAGGCATTATTATCTTGAAGCATTTAAACTGGTAGAAGAGGGCCTGGCTGATTTTGCTACCGTTGATAAACTGATGGAAGCTTCTGGTTTTAAAATGGGTCCATTTAAACTGATGGATTTAATCGGCAATGATATTAATCTCGCTGTAAGCCAGTCCTTATATGATGCTTTTCATCACACCGAACGATTTAAACCATCTCCTATCCAGCAGGAAAAAGTGGCCAAAGGTGAGTTGGGAAGAAAAACGGGTAAAGGATATTATGAGTACGGAGTGTAATTTAAGTATATAAAGGAAATAAAAATTTTAATTACCTCCACATTATAAACTCCCGATACTTTATTTACTTTACATACTTTATTTACTTTATTTACTCCATCTCTCATGATTTTAGTAACCGGCGGCACAGGCTTAGTAGGAAGTGAATTAATAAAACAATTGATAACACAGGGGAAATCCGTAAGAGCTATTTACCGAACTGTTGTTTCTGTTTTTTTAACGGATGAAGAAAATAAAAAAACAGAATGGGTGAAAGGAGATATTGCGGATATTCTTTCACTGGAAGATGCTATGCAGGGGGTGCAACAGGTTTATCACTGTGCTGCTATCGTATCTTTCAATCCCAAACGAAGAGAAGAATTATTCAGAACAAATATTGAAGGAACTGCCAACGTGGTAAACGCCTGCTTACACTGTGGCGTTCAAAAATTGATGCATGTAAGTTCTGTTGCTGCATTGGGCAGGATAAGGAAAGGTGAAACTATTACTGAAGCAAGTCAGTGGAGCGAGGAAACCAATAACTCAGCTTATGGTAAAAGCAAATATTATGCAGAGCTGGAAGTTTATCGGGGCATTGCAGAAGGTTTAAAAGCGGCGATAGTAAATCCCGTAATCATATTAGGTCCCGCCGACTGGAATGATGGTTCTTCGGCTATATTTAAAAAAGCATATGATGAATTTCCCTGGTACACAAACGGTATTACCGGCTTTGTGGATGTAAGGGATGTGGCAACGGCAATGATACAATTGATGGAAAGCGATATCAGTGGCGAAAAGTTTATACTGAGTGCAGAAAACAGAACTTACCGTGACATGCTTACCATGGCGGCCAGTGCCTTTGGTAAAAAACCCCCAACAAGGGAAGCTAAGAAATGGATAGGTCAAATCATCTGGCGGCTGGATAAATTAAAATCATTGTTCACCGGCAGTAATCCATTGCTCACCAAAGAAACAGCCCAAACTGCACAGGCAAAAGTTTATTTTGATAATAGTAAAATACTAAACACCCTGCCTGGTTTTCGGTTTCGAAAAATGGAAGATACCATTAAAGAAACCTGTGCTGTTTACCTTAAAAGAATGAAAAGTTAATTTCTACACCCTTTCGGCCTGCAATTTGTATAACCAATAAGCGTTTATCATCTTTGAACCATAATTCGGTATTCCATGAAGAAATTATTTATTCTTTCCCTGTTATTCAGCTTTACAAAAATATACAGCCAGCAATATTTTGTAATAAGTGGTAAAGTGGCAGATACATTGCAGCAACCACTATCTGCTGCTTCTGTTTTTTGCCAGAACACCACCATCGGCACAACAGCAAATACATCAGGAGAATTTAAATTATATCTCCCCGAAGGAGGATACAATCTCATCATCACTTATACCGGTTATCAAACTCAATCCATTCAAATATCAAACACTACTCAATCTCCCATAACCATTGTGCTAAAACCAAAAGAAAAAGAACTGGCAGAAGTGGTAATACAAAACAGTAATGAAGTAAAGGATGGCTGGGAAAAATACGGGAAATTCTTTTTGGAAAATTTTATCGGCACTTCCCCCTATGCTGAAAAATGTGTGCTGCAAAATCCAGAAGCATTAAAGTTTCTTTTCCTTAAAAAGAAAAACAAATTAAAAGTACTGGGCAAAGAAGATTTGGTTGTAATGAAT
>JBLMVP010000442.1:0-4452 GCA_050256755.1 Sphingobacteriales bacterium
AAATTAGTAAGGGTACAATATGCAAAACAACAGGTTATAGCCGATATAAGCCTCACGGATGTGCTTGGAATAATAACCTTTATTATTTCCGGATTCTTTTTGATGATGATATTTTATTCACTCGCTAATTACAGGCAGGCTTACCGGCCGGAGTTTCTGTATTATGGGGGATATACTTTTTGTGTTGCGATTTTACTTTTTTTAAAAGCCATTTTAACCAGCAATTCAAGCTGGTTTAATTTTATATTTGAAGGCTATCTTGATTTTCTAATCCAACTTACATCGGTTTTTCTGTACCTGCTCTTTATACGCAATTATCTTAACACTAAAATAAATTATCCTTTTCTTGAAAAAGTTTTAATCTTTTCGCAGTGGGTAGTAATAGGAGCTACTGTTCTTTATACATACATTTATTTTATTACTGACAACTTCATTCTCCAGAACAATCTTGAATTATACACCAAATTTTACCTGGTTGTATTAGGTGTTATTTTTATCATTACCGGTTCCCGGTATACAGACAAGCTGTTAAAATATCTTGTTTACGGAAATATTAACCTGATTTTTTTCGGACTAATTTCTTTATTTTTTATAGCCACTCCATTCCGTTTCAAAAATGTACACTGGGTTTTTAATAACTCATTACTTTATTATGATATAAGTGTTTTGGGAGAATGTCTTTTGTTTTTGATTGGTCTCAGTTATAAAAACAGGAAGGAGTTGATTGAAAAGGTTAAAATGCAGGAAGCTATAAAACTGGAAAAAGAAAGACAGGAAATGGAAAAACAGTTCACCATTATCCATACCCAGCAGGAAGAAAGAAACCGCATTTCTGCCGACATGCATGATGAACTCGGAGCCGGAATGACCGCAATAAGACTAATGAGTGAAATGGCTAAAACCAAAACAAAAGAAAACCCTATTCCTGAAATAGAAAAAATTTCTGATTCATCCAATGACCTGCTGAATAAAATGAATGCCATTATCTGGAGTATGAACTCCTCCAATGATACTCTTCCCAACCTTGTAAGTTATATCAGGTCTTATGCATTGACCTACTTTGAAAATTTTGATATAAAATGCCGGATAGATATTAATGAGAATGTGCCTGAAAAAGTACTTAATGGTGAAATCAGGCGGAACATTTTTTTAACCGTAAAAGAAGCTCTTAATAATGTTGTCAAGCATTCGCAGGCAACAGAATTGATTTTGAATTTTTCCTTCGAAAAAAGTATTTGTGTTAAAATCCATGATAATGGCATAGGGTTAGATCCCCAGCATACCCGTGAATTTGGAAATGGATTAAAGAATATGCGTAAAAGAATGGAAAGACTCGGTGGCCAATTTATCATTGAAAATAATAATGGCACTACCATAACTCTATGCATCCCCTTTGAATCCAATACTTATCCATCAAACTCTGGATTATAATACTCCTTTTGTACTGGGCAAATAGTTACTCAATGGATCCTTTTTAACCGCCATCTTAATTGCTTTGGCAAATGCCTTGAAGATTGCTTCAATTTTATGATGCTCATTATCACCTTTGCATTCAATATTCAAATTACATTTAGCAGCATCGCTGAATGATTTAAAAAAATGGAAGAACATTTCAGTTGGCATCTCCCCTATTTTCTCTCTTTTAAATTCTGCATTCCACACAATCCAGTTACGGCCGCCAAAATCAATCAGCACTTTTGCTTCTGCCTCATCCATAGGCAAAGCAAAACCATAACGTTCCATACCCCGTTTATCTGCCAATGCTTTGGCAAACGCTTCACCCAACGCAATACCCGTGTCTTCAATAGTATGGTGTTCATCAATATGTAAATCGCCTTTTCTTTCAATCCTTAAATCTATTCTACCATGCCGTGCAATTTGTTCAAGCCTGTGCTCAAAGAATCCTAAACCCCTATTAATATTAGCCTTGCCACTTCCATCCATATTCACTTCTATACTAATTTTTGTTTCATTGGTATTGCGTTCATGTTTTACAACACGCATCCCTGATTTTAAAAATTCATATATCTTACTCCATTCTGATGTTTCGAGTTCAATAGTTGATTTGCGCAGTTCTTCCACTTTATCTTTTATTTCTACAGAACCAAGAGCAGCATCATTATTAATCCATATTCCCTTGCAACCTAAATTTTTGGCTAATTGCATATCTGTAATTCTATCGCCGATAACATAAGAGTTTGCTAAATCATATTCAGCGCTGTTTAAATACTTCGTAAACATTCCAATTCCCGGTTTGCGGGTTGGAGCATGTTCTTCGGGAAATGTTCTGTCTATCAGTACATCATTAAATTTAATTCCTTCATTTTTAAAACTCTTCAATACAAAATTGTGAATAGGCCAAAAAGTGTCTTCAGGAAAAGAAGCGGTACCCAATCCATCCTGGTTGGTAGGCATTACTAATTCATAATCAAATTCAGCAGCTATCCTCCGCATATATTCAAATACATGCGGATAAAAAGTTAATTTATCAAATGAATCTAATTGATACGTTGGCGGCGCTTCATTAATTAAAGTACCATCCCTGTCGATAAATAAAATTCTTTTCATAATCTATTTCCCTTTATAAGTTATTTTCCAAATACGCCCGTGAAGATCATCTGAAACATATAATGAACCATCAGGTCCCTGTGCCAAACCACATGGCCGGTGGGCGGCATCATTTGGTGTTTTTTCCTTACCGGCAAAATTATCAGCAAAGACTTCATATTCTCCACTGGGTTTACCATCTTTAAATGGAAGAAATACTACATTATATCCGGCCTGTTCTTTTGGTGCCCTGTTCCATGAACCATGAAAAGCAATGAAGGCTCCGTTGCGATATTTTTCCGGGAACTGCGAACCTGTATAAAATAATAAAGCATTAGGCGCCCAGTGTGCAGGAAATGCATAGATGGGTTGCCCTTTGTCATTACAGCCGGTTGTTTTTTTACCATCGCCACCATATTCAGGCGATTGTACTTTTTTCTTTTGCAGATGATCATAATAACAATATGGCCATCCAAAATCTGAACCTTTTGTTATGAGAAACATTTCTTCTGCCGGCAACTCCACTCTTTGCTCCTGTGTATATAAATCAGGATACAACCGATCCAAATCATCTTTTCCATGTTGTACACCATATAAATCATTAGCGGGTTTATTCCAGCTTAACGCAACCATATTTCTTATTCCTGATGCATAGCGAAGCCCATCCCCGTAGGTTTGATTTAGTTTATCAGTTTTAAATTGCCATATTCCACCTGCTGAATCTAAAATAGGACAAGGACTCATGCCTGGTGAACCGGGTGTACGATCTTCAACCTGGCAACCATTGGACGGAGCTCCGATGTTAACGTAAATGTTTCCGGCATCATCTATTGCTAAAGATTTAGCAGCATGCTGTCCATGATTAATTAATCCCTGTACAATTAATTCTTCTTTTGGAGAAGAAGGCACTTCCCCATTTTCTAATTTATAACGATAGATTTTATCATTAGATGATGCATACAAATAACCATTGCCAATGGCTATTCCTGTACCACTATAATCAGCAAAGCCGGTTATATTGTCTGCCACACCATCTTTGTTTGTATCAATTAACCGTAAAATACTTCTTCCGGGGTTATGATTATCCAACTTTACATATACCACTCCATTTTCACTTACAGCAATATGACGGGCTGAGCCAACGGTGTCTGCCAGTACTGTTGAATGAAAGCCGGGAGGAAGCGTGATTGTTTCAGCAGTTGATTTAATTTCCTCCGTTTCTGATTTATTGCTTCTACAGGAAAAAATAAACAGGGCAAATGCTGCTATCCAAAAGAAGTTATTTTTCATGACAAAATAATTTTGAAGTTTAAAATTATGGCTTGATAAAATATTCAAATTCACAATGTCTTTAAATTATCAATTAATTGTTTGTTTTCTTCTTTTGTTCCCACTGTAATACGCAAACAACCATCACATAATTCCACTTTGCTTCTGTCACGTACAACAATTGCTTTTGTCAATAAATATTCATATACAGCCCGGGCATTTTCAACTTTCACTAACAAAAAGTTTGCATCCGAAGGATATATCTTTTTAACTAAAGGCAATCTTGCCAAATCAGTTACTAATTCTTCCCTGCTTTGCACCAATTCTTTTATAAAACCATTTACCTGCTCTACATTTTTTAATGCCTCCAGCACTAATTCCTGTGTAGCCTGGCCAATATTGTACGGAGGTTTAATTTTATTACACACTTCAATAATATCTTCACTTGCAAAACTCATTCCCAAACGTAAAGCAGCTAACCCCCATGCTTTGCTGAGTGTTTGCATTACCACTAAATTGGGATACTCGGTTAGCTCCTGTATTAATGATTTTTGACGGGAAAAATTGATATACGCTTCATCAATCACCACCAGCCCTTCAAAATTATTCAGCACTACTTCTATATCTTCCCGGTTA
>JBLMVP010000443.1:0-2883 GCA_050256755.1 Sphingobacteriales bacterium
GAGTAATAATTTTGAACAAAAACAAAAATTTAACAAAGAAAGTAAAACTGTTTAATTATGAAAATATTAATGGTAGAAGACGAAGAACTTGCTGTTAAGAAACTACAGAAAACATTGGCAAGTGTAGATAGTACAGCTGAAGTGGTTGGAGTAACTGATTGCATCCGCAGCACAGTGGAGTGGTTGCAAAATAATCCTCAGCCCGATTTAATATTGATGGATATTGAATTATCCGATGGTCAAAGTTTTGAAATATTTAATTTAACGGAAGTTAAAAGCCCGGTGATCTTTACCACGTCTTACGATGAATTTGCTTTAAAGGCTTTTAAAGTAAACAGCGTGGATTACTTATTAAAACCAATTCAGAAAGAAGATTTACAGGCGGCACTCAATAAATATAAAGAACTAAAATCTTCATTTGGTGGTGCTGAAGGGCAAAGCAGTTTTAGTCTTGATAATTTGGTAAGGCAACTCCGGCAAAGACTTCAGCCTAAGGAATACCGAAAACGTTTCCTGGTGAAACATGCACAGAGACTGGTGAGTATCGAAGTGGATGAAATAGCTTATTTCTACAGTGATGGCCGGCTAAATTTTTTCAAAACAGCAGATAATAAAAAATTTGTGGTGGATTATACGATGGATGAACTGGAAGATATGCTTGATCCCGATAGATATTTCCGCATCAGCCGTTCCTTTTATGTTTCTGTAAACTCTATTGACAAAATAGAAGATTATTTTGGCAACCGGTTAATACTTTCTTTAAATCCTGCTGTTGATAAAGAAGCTTTAGTGAGCAGGGAAAAAGTTACCGATTTTAAAAAATGGATGGGTAAATAAACTTACTGCACCGGGATGGTCAGAATAAAAGTTGATCTTGTTTTGTTTATTTGAATTTTCAGTATAGCATTTATTTCTTTAAGCTTTTCAGCTAATTCCTGTCTTTGCCGCAGATTTTTTAGTTGCTGCATATCAAGATTAGTGGTATCAAATTCTAAAGTATATATGACCCGTCCTGAACATTTGTACAGCAGTGGATAGAAGAGATAAAATAAAAAACAGGTGATAATCTATATTTTGTTGGCCTCTTTGGAGTCTATTTTTGTTTAGACAAGCAGTAATATAGAGGCCGGTAATGGCTATTTCTTACCAATTAAATACGTTCGTTAGTTTTAAAACTGTTAAAAGTCGCCGACCATACATATTTATTGCAAATAATTTGACTAGTCTACTATAATTATATAGTTTTGTCCCATTGTATTCACTCAGAAAAAGCAACATGAAACCAGCGCATACATTTTTGATAAAATCAAGACTAATTTTCCGCAGCCATAAAACGCTAACTGCAGAAATGCCTTGTTGTACAAAATGTTGCTGAATTAATTTCCTTCGATCGCTTCCCGGAACAAATATGAAAAATTAAATGGCTGAAATATCTAAAAATAACGTTACTGATTTACTCCATCAACTAAGTGGACTAAATGAAACAGAGTCACTGGCTTTGCTGGTTAAACTGTTTCCTGGCGAAGTAACGTTCTCTACCAGTTTTGGTTTGGAAGATCAGGCTATTTCTCATTTAATTTTTTCAAATAACCTGGATATAAAAGTATTTACACTGGATACCGGGCGTATGTTCCCGGAAACATACTCTACCTGGAGCAGAACAATCGAGAAGTATAATCAAAAAGTAACTGCTTATTATCCTGATGCCAATTCGCTTCAGCAATTTATCGAAGAAAGAGGTCCGAACAGTTTTTATGAATCAATTGATAACAGGAAAGCTTGTTGCTTTATCCGGAAAGTAGAGCCATTGCAAAGAGCTTTAAAAGGAAATAAAATCTGGATTACCGGGATAAGAGCAGAGCAATCGAACAATCGACAGGATATGCCACAGGTAGAATGGGATGAAGCGAATCAAATAATAAAATTTCATCCACTATTGCATTGGACATGGGGAGAGGTAAAACAGTTTGTGAGCAAGAATAGTGTTCCCACTAATCCATTACATGATAAAGGGTTTGTGAGTATAGGTTGTGCTCCGTGTACAAGAGCCATTCAGCCCGGTGAAGATTTCAGGGCCGGAAGGTGGTGGTGGGAAGACAATAGTAAAAAGGAATGTGGATTACACATACATGAGGAAGCAGTAAAACAAGACTAATTTTTTTACATAATAAACCTACTATTTTAGTAGACTAATAAAATTTGAAACATGAGTCAGTACAGGTTAAATTATTTAGAGCAGTTGGAGTCGGAAAGCATTCACATTTTCCGGGAAATAGCAGCGCAATTTGAACGTCCTGCCTTATTATTCAGCGGCGGTAAGGATTCCATTACATTAGTTCATTTGGCAAAAAAAGCCTTTGCTCCGGGAAAGATTCCTTTTCCCTTAGTGCATATTGATACAGGGCATAATTTTCCTGAGGCATTAGAATTTCGTGATTGGTTAGCAAATGAAGTAGGTGCTGCATTAATTGTTCGTAAAGTGGAAGATACCATCAAACAAAAAAATCTTACTGAGCCAAAAGGGAAATTTCCCAGTCGTAACTGGTTGCAGACTTACACTTTATTAGATACGATTGAGGAATTTAAATTCGATGCCTGTATCGGTGGTGCAAGAAGAGATGAAGAAAAAGCAAGAGCTAAAGAAAGAATTTTTTCAGTAAGAGATGAGTTTGGTCAGTGGAATCCAAAATTACAACGCCCTGAATTATGGAATATTTATAATGGCCGCATTCACAAGGGCGAGAATGTTAGAGTGTTCCCCATCAGCAACTGGACAGAATTAGATATTTGGAATTATATTCGCACTGAAAAAATTGATTTGCCTTCCATCTACTTTGCTCATGAAAGGGAAGTGATAAAGCATGAAGGACAGTTAGTAGCAAT
>JBLMVP010000444.1:0-3005 GCA_050256755.1 Sphingobacteriales bacterium
CAATTAATTGCAGCTCTAATTTTCTCAAAATAGACTCCCTAAGCAATAGGGGTATTCTTATAAAGAATGTGTTGATTTGACTAAAACATAGTACAGTAAAGGGTTTTAAGCTTTTTTTAGCCTACTGTTAAAACCAAAATTAGAGTAAAACTACTAAATAAAAACGGTAAAATTACTATTTAAAAATATCGTAGTTCAACCTCTTTTTAAAGGGGGGAAGCACGATTTTTGAAAAGGAGTATTACTTGTTAGTAAGTTGTGAATAACCCTAAAAAAGCCAGCCTTTAATTCTGGGCCGGCGGATAGGGATTTTAAAAACGGGTTGTAAACAATTATTTTTTCTACTGTCTGCTTTCATTTTTCAACACAAATAAAATTTGCATTGCTTTTTATTTTATCCGGTTTTTTAAGGATGGATTTTGCTGTTCAGTTGATTGACGCTAGTTTTAATATCGATCACATTTTTCTCAGGATATTGGCTTTTAGTTTTTCATCGAATAGATTTGTCTGGGTTAAAATATGAATTAGTAAAATGTTCTTTAACCAGCGCCAATCAATTTAACAAGACAAAAATAGGGGGAAAGGAAAAAGCTAAATAGAGCAGAACTGCCCGATTTCTGTGCTAAAATAAATACGACATTTTTCCGTTATACTTCGTTGATATTTATCGTGAAATAACCAAAACAGATTAGTAACTTTACGATTGTACTGTTGAGTGTTTGCAAATACACAATAGTAAGTTATCTTGCATTTAATCCTTAAAACCATAAAATCCAAATGTCTACCACAATGTCTGCTACCAATTTTATCAAGCTTGCCATAGCTGATGACCATAAGATTTTCCGTGACGGTATTAAAATGGCTCTTACCGGTAAACCACATATCAAAATGTTGTGGGAAGCCGAAGACGGAAAAGACCTGATGCACAAAATAGCCCTAAAAAAGCCTGACCTTTTATTAATGGATATCAGGATGCCCGAAATAGACGGTATTAATGCTCTTCAACTTATCCGCAAGGAATATGAAGATGTTAAGATAATTGTACTAACAATGTATGATGATTCGCAAATGATTGGGAAAATGATGGAAATGGGGGCCAATGCCTACCTTACCAAAACAACCGATCCCGATGAAATTTATGAGGCCATTCTCACCTGCATGAACGAAGACTTTTATTTTAATGATCTAGTAAACCAGGCTGTATTACTTAAGCTGCAGCATAAGAAAACGGTACGTCAATTTTATCCAAACCCAATCAAGTTTACAGAAAAAGAAGTGCAGATTTTAAAATATCTGGCTGAGGATAAGACTACTGAGGAAATTTCTAAACTTGTGTTTTTAAGTCCCCGCACTATTGAAACTATCCGTCAAAACATGAAATCAAAAGTGGGAGCGAAAACCATTGCCGGATTAATTATGTATGGCATGCGTAACAAAATTATTGAATAACTGGCTGGTTCTCAAACAAAGGATATAGTAAATTCCACAAGAAAAAACTTGGGTATTAATGCTGTTTAAAATATGCGTAAATATTCCCAAATTGCAGTCGTAAACTTCTTATGTAATTACTGAAAAGTCCGATGTTATGAAAACCGACCGCAACGAAACTGCAAATATGATTAATGTAGCCATCGCCGATGACCATGTTTTATACCGTGCCGGTGTAAAAACAGCTTTGTCACAAAAGAAAGATATCAAAGTAATTGCAGAGGCAGATAATGGTATGCAGTTACTAAACCTCATGAAGCATATTCAGCCAGATGTAATTCTGCTGGATATTCAGATGCCCATCATGGATGGTATCAGCACATTACCTGAGTTAAAAAAACTTTACCCCAATGTAAAAGTAATTATGCTTACCATGCATGATGATCATTCTATGATTACCAAATTAATGGAATTGGGAGCTAACTCTTATCTTACCAAAAACTCTGATTCAGAAATAATTTACGATGCAATAAAAACCTGTTTCGAACAGGAATATTATTTTAATGCCCTTACTAATAAAGCGTTGATTGATGGACTGAGACATAAACGTAACGATGAAGGACCGCAGGATGTTAAGCTTAATGATAAAGAAGTAACTATACTTCGTTTAATGTGCGAAGAAAAAAGCACCAAAGAAATTGCGGATATAGTTGATTTAAGCCCAAGAACTGTGGAAGCAATACGGGATAAACTGAAATCAAAAGTTGGCGCCAAATCAACCGCCGGGTTAATTATGTATGCCGTGAAGCATAATATTATGGAGCAATAAAAAATTATAGTGATATTTGAAGTCCTGCTTTTTGGCGGGACTTTTTTATTGTATACCATGCCGGATTTTTATAGCTATAATGGAAAGCTGTTTCAAAAGGGAGAAAACTTTATTTCTCCTGATAGCCGGGCTTTTCGTTATGGTGATGGTTTATTCGAAACGATAATAGTTAGGAATGGCGTAATTCGTTTAGCATCCTTACATTTTGAAAGGTTATTTAATGGACTTAGGTTATTAAGATTCGAAATACCCAAACTTTTTGAAGCATCTGGTTTACAAAAAAATATTTTGGCTGTATGTAAAAAAAATAATCATGACAATGCAAGAGTAAGATTGGCTGTATTTAGGGGAGATGGAGGATTGTATGATCCTGAAAACCTCCAGCCCAACTATGTAATTCAATCATGGGCATTAGCCGAACATGTTTTGGAAATGAATCAGAATGGATTAGTGATTGATATTTATCCATCAGCTCATAAGACCATGGATGCTTTTGCCAATATTAAGTCCAGTAATTATTTGCCCTATGTGATGGCGGCCTTTTATGCCAAAGAAAATAAATGGAATGATTGCCTGGTTTTAAATACTAACGGCAGAATAGCTGATTCAACAATTGCCAATATTTTCATTTTGAAAGAGGATGTTTTATACACGCCACCCTTAAGTGAAGGATGTGTTGCAGGAGTCATTAGAAAGTTTTTATTAGAAAACCAAACTTTATTTGGCTTTAAAATAATAGAAAAGCCTG
>JBLMVP010000445.1:0-2821 GCA_050256755.1 Sphingobacteriales bacterium
ATGAGAAGCCAAGGCACCATGAGGATGACATGGATACCAGTGTCTGAAATCTTGCCGGTATAGCCTTTCGCTACACAGCAATTAAGGCTTCACGGACGCAAGGATCAGTCAGATCCAGGCATTCCACGCAAGTTCCGGAAAACATCAATGTAAGAAGATCAGGATTGCTTCTTTCCTTTTTTATTTGGATTATAACTTACCCTTTGGTCAATCCTTCCGTCTTCTTTCTTAATAGTAAGCGAAGCATTATCCTGTCTTGCCTTTTTACGGCCTGCCTCAACTGCCTCTTGTTTTGTATCGAATGTTTCCCTGCGGTCGCTGCCTTCTTTTTTAACTTCCCATCCTTCATCCGAAGGACTAACATAGCGATCTCCTCCATGATGTTTTACATCCGTGCTCCTGCCGGATCTTGCAGATTCTGCAGGTTCGCCACGATTAGCAGCCCAATCTTTTGCACGGCTGATTGCAGTGGCAATGGCAATGCCTTCATCCATATGCCTTTCCTCCAGAAGAGCATTTGCAATTTCAATGGCCTTGTTCCTGACGTTAGCAGGCAGGTTCTTCATTGAATCGGGGTAATTGCTTTTTGTCCAGGGCATAATTAAGTATTTTAGAAATTCGCGAAAATATAATGCCAGTTTGCGGATTCTGATTTAGTTATTTCTTTTGACGGTGAACTGACCGGGCAATTTAGTTTTGAAAGTTGAAATAGAAATCCTGGCAGATTTTACAGAATTAAACAATTGTATTCTCCATGGAAAATACCAATGCCGGCAAGAAGCTTAATGGCCTCAGCTTTACACTAAACGAGGTCTCTTTCGCGTGCAGCGTGTAGCGTGCAGCGTGTAGCGTGTAGCGTGCAACTTTTACCGTACTGCTTCCACGTTACTCCCTGGCAGTATCCACATGAAAAGACACTTTGCAAATAGCGCCAAAAGAGGAAACCTTGCCATCCTTCACCTGCACCTTGAAGTCCTTTACATAAACAGAGTCAATGTTGTGAATGGTTTTTGAAACTTCTTCAATGCAGTTGCGAATAGCATCGTCAAAACTTTTTTCGGAAAAAGCGATGACCTCGATAACTTTTACGATAGGCATATGTATGGTTTTGGGTGAATAATAAAAAAGATGATGATTTTGAGATTAAGGTATGTTTCACGCAAAGGCGCAAATGAACGCGAAGGTGCAAAGCATACTCTTTTTGGCAGTTTATAGTTTCAGCTCTTATTTAATAAACTTTGTTTGTCGGATGTTTGTTCATGTAAACCAAATTGCGCCTTTGCAGCATTGTTCTTTGCATGAAATCAGTGTTTGCTGGATGGTCGTTAATGTCAATCAAATTGCGTCTTTGCGACATTATTCTTTGCGTGAAACAGTATAGCTTTCAGCTACTTTTCAAATACTCCTGCTACGCCCGTATTTCCCCATCAATTCGCCAAAGCCGATAATATGTTCGGACATAGCCGATTCCAATTGGCTCTTGTCGGAGCTGACAGGAATGTCGAGAGTGCTGTCGAGCGCATAGACCTTGAAATAATAGCGGTGCGTGCCAGAGGGAGGGCAGGGACCATCGTACCTGTGCTTGCCAAAATCATTCATACCCTGAGCTCCCGCGGAATGCCCTTCACGAATATGGTGCATGACCGGAATATTCCAGGCTACCCAGTGAATAAAAATTCCTTTGGGTGCATCGGGATCTTCCACTATAATTGCCAGACATTTTGTTTCTTCCGGAATATCCTGAAGTTCAAGCGGAGGGTTCCGGTTTTCTCCATCGCAGGTATACAGCTCGGGAATAATACCGTTCTGTTCAAACTCAGGACTGTTCACCTTAATTCGTTTATAATCTACAGCCCTGGTTGCTTCAAATGCATTTTGATGTTGCATATATAAGCAATTTAAATGTTGATCAACAAGGTAGGTCAATGTCTTCAAAAAACGACTGATCTATTACCGGGATCAAAAGGTTAATTCTTCTTCGGGTACAAGTTCCAGATGGCTTTCTACTGTGGAGATACCCGGAGCACACCAGGCTGCATCTTCAGCATCTTCCTTTTCGGCATAGGAACGTACATGCCCACGCAGGATGGCCTTGCTACCTTCCACTTCCACCGTAATCTTTTCAGCATCAATCGTTGCACTGCGATGAAGTGCCTCTCTGATCCTTGAGCTTACATCACCTGCAGAGATCTTTGGATTCAGCGTAATATTATTTGTCACACGTTTCACACCCAGCAGTCCGGCAATTGCCTTATAGGCTGATTGACGCTGATATTCCCATTCAACTTCGCCTCCAAGGATCACCACACCATCTTCAACCTTAACTGTGATTTTATCTTCAGGCACGGCTGAATGCCATTTAATTGCGTTAAGCACTGATTCCGCAATTTCCGTATCCGTTTTGCGGTATGCCGGACTTACACCGATCTGAATATCTTCTGCAATAGCCTTTACTCCAAAAACTTTTTTAGCTTCTTTCTCAGCAGCTATTTTCTGCGCATAGCTGTCCACCTGCCCCGTTAGTGTTACAACCCCATTTTTTACAAATACGCCAATATCTGACATCCGGATAAATGGTTGCCATTTTAACTGGTTTATTACATCCTGTTGGATTTCCAGATCATTTTTCATAATTAAAATTTTAATTTGATGAAACAATCAAATTAACTGAACTCAGGGCACCGTAGCAATGAGGGCAGTCAAAAGAGATGGTGATGGTGGTCAGTTAGGATAAAATATGGCGCTTTCCAAAACATGTTGCCCGGAGGAAGAATTTTGAAGAATTAAAGGAGGTATCTGGGACCTATGATCAATTGCTCAT
>JBLMVP010000446.1:0-7294 GCA_050256755.1 Sphingobacteriales bacterium
TTGTCGCCAACAACTGCTTTTAATCCTTCCAATACAGAAACTGCTTTAGAAAAATCAGCAGCCACACTCCAGGTACCTGGCATATTTTCTTTATTATCAGCCAATGGTCCAACCAACGCAATCGTTCCACTTTTTTTCAATGGAAGAATATTGTTTTGATTTTTCAGTAACACAAAACAATCTGCAGCAATTTTTCTTGCTTCTTTCCTGTTAGCATCACTGAATACTTCTGTCTTTGCCCGGTTCTCGTCACAATATTTATATGGATTATCAAACAACCCTAATTTATATTTTGCTTCTAATATTAAACGGCAGGCTTTATCAATTTGCTGTTGGGTAACTTTTCCGTCTTTTAAGGATTTTTGCAGAGTGGTTAAAAATCCTTCACCCACCATATCCATATCAATGCCTGCATTCAATGCCAATGCAGAAACAGTTTTTAAATCACCGAGGCCGTGTGCTTCCATTTCATTGATGCCGGTATAATCTGTAACAACAAAACCTTTAAAGCCCCATTGTTTGCGCAGCACATCTGTCATTAAAAATTTATTAGCTGTTGCAGGAATTCCATTTACATCATTGAAAGAAGCCATTACACTTCCTGCACCAGCATCAACAGCAGCTTTATACGGAGGAAGATATTCATTATACATTCTTGTTAAACTCATGTCGGTGGTATTATAATCCCGTCCGGCTTCTGCAGCGCCGTACAATGCATAATGTTTTACACAGGCCATTATATTATTGTTCTTCGATAAATCTCCCTGGTAACCTTTTACCATAGCTTTCGCGATTTGAGAACCGAGAAATGCATCTTCACCATTACCTTCTGCAATGCGACCCCAGCGTGGATCACGGGCTATATCTACCATTGGAGAAAAAGTCCAGCATATACCATCTGCGCTGGCTTCCTGTGCAGCAATCTGTGCACTTCGTTCAACAGCTTTCATGTCCCAGCTGCAACTTAATGCAAGCGGAATCGGAAATACAGTTTCATAACCGTGAATCACATCCATACCAAATATCAATGGAATTCTTAAACGGCTTTCTTCCACGGCAACTTTTTGTACTGCTTTAATTTTTGCTACTGTTTTAATATTGAATAGCCCGCCCACTTTTCCTTCTTTTATTTTTTTTCCAATGTCGGAGTTGGATGCCTGACCGGTAACAATATCACCAGATCCGGGCAGATTTAACTGGCCAATTTTTTCTTCCAGCGTCATTTTCTTCATTAATGCGTCAATGAAAGTTTTCATTTTCACATCCTGTGCACCTGCTGTAAGGAAACTAATAATGAATAAACCAGTCAGCAAATGTTTTAATTGTTTCATGCTTTGTTATTTTTTATTTCAGTAAAAAAGGTTCGATAATTTTTTGCCAGATAGTATAACCATCTTTATTCATATGCAGATTGTCTTCAATAAACAGGGTTTCTATTGGTTTGCCATCCTGTCCTAGCATTGCGGACCAAATGTTTATAAATTTTACATTTCTTTTATTCTTCTTCGAAAATTTTTCAATAAGATTATTTCCTTCAATTAGTTTATCTCTCATCTGCCAGCGGCTGGGACTTGGTTTCATGGATATATAAATAATGGGAACCATCAATAAATTTTTTCTTATACTCCAGTATAATCTTAGGAATCTTTCATACACTATTTTTCCTGTTATGCTGCTGTCGCCGGCAATATCGTTTTCGCCACAATAGATAACGATTTGCTTGGCATGATAGGGAAAGATGACATCTCTTTCATATCGTATTAAATCAGGAAATGCGGAACCGCCAAAACCGCGATTAAGAATTTTATGCGAAGGGAAATAAGACTGTACATCTGTCCATTTGGTAAAGGAAGAACTGCCAACAAAAAGTATTTGATTTTTCTCCGGTATACTGGCACTATCCTGTTGTTTGAATTTCAGTATATCGTCCCAGAAAGGAGGTTTTGTTTGTTGTGAGGATACCGCATTGCAGACAAGCAGAAACGCTATTATTGTTTTAATTCCTTTTATCATTTAGTCAACTTTAATTGTTTTAAATTTATCCGATACTCCATTTTCATTTACAGTTTCAATGGTGAAATAATATTCCTTCTTTAAATCCATTGCTTTAAACCAGTATTCATTAATGGTATTTCCCATCACCATAATACAGTTATATAACCTGTCTGGCGCAGTGCCATAGTATATATTATAAGCATAAGCATTATTTACAGGATCCCATTTAATCCATGCACTGCGTTTGTCTTTTTCGGTACGCAATGCAAAGAATGTTTTTACTGCATTAGGTTTTGTTCCGTTACCATTGCCAAACACTCTTAATCCGCTGATGGCAAATTTACCTGTAGGCATATGTATATTCTCCAGTTTAATAAACCTGGCCTGTACAGGAGTTGTTAGCTCATCATATTCATGCGGCACATCTGTTTTATTGTTGCTTTTATCTACCAGAACATTCCATTTCTTTCCGTCGGCAGAGTAATATAATTTGTATTGATGATACTGGCCGTTTATTTTTCCAAGGTGATCTTCTGCCACATCCTGGTCGGCATAATTTATTTGTACTGCATTCACTGTGGATACATTTCCCAAATCAGTTTGTATCCATTCTCCTTTATCTGCGCTAACAGCACTCCAGTAAGTTTTAATATCTTCATCATTCGCATTATTAGGATAATATGAGCCTAATGTGGAGGAAACAGCAATTGGTTTTTTATAGTTCAATAACATCCACCCCGTAAATCCGCTGCCATACGTATTTGGAATTGATGCTGGCAAATAATACGGATAATCACCAAAGGCAGTATTGCACCACATTACATCGTCCTTATCAAAACCAGAAGGCCATATACCTATTCTTCTTTCAAAATTATTTTTTACAGAAAGCATGATAGTACTTACATGCCAGTAATTATTATAATTATCAGTGAATGTACTACCATGACCGGCGCCTCTTGCAAAACCACCGAGCTTCATACTCAGCGGATCTGATTGAGGATGTATTTCAGTTCCGTCAAATAGTGCTTTGCTGCCAACTACCACACCATCCGCATAACCACTAAACTCAGTACCCGGTGCACCATATTGAAAATAATATTTGTTGTTGTGTTTGGTCATCCATGAACCTTCAATGAATGGGTCAAGGAAAGTATTATCCATATGCTCACCAAAACGTTGCCAGCCATAACGCCAATCCTGCAGCATATACATCGGCATTCTTGTTCCAATGGGTTGAAATGTTTTGCGGTTTAACTCCACTCCATATACGGGATAAGTGTTGCTGCTGCCGTTGTACATATAAAGCCTTCCGTCATCATCGGTAAAAAAAGCTGGATCCCAGCCACCAATCTCAAATGAATCCACCAATGGTTTCCATTCGTTGGCTTTTGGATTGGTGCTCATCCACAAAGTGAATTTGCTGGTATAAGTAGAACCAAAAACAATCATAGTATCTCCGATAATACCCACAGCAGGTGCACAGAGTTCATCATAGGTATTTGTATTCCATGGGCGAAGGAATTTTTTGGAGATGAAATTCCAGTTAAGCATATCACTGCTCCACCAATAACCCCATTGGTTGGTGCTGAACAGATAATAGTCTTTTTTATAATTTACAATTACTGGGTCGGCTGTTGCCCTATGCCTGCCCCATTCTGAAAAATTGGGAATAGGGGTGTAGCCGTAATCTATATTAATGGGATTACAATAAGTTTTTTGCTGTGCCATTGAAATCAAACTGTTCAAAGCCATTATGAGTATAAAAGAAAATCTTTTCATAGTTATATTATTTTTTAAATAATTGATTATCTAAACCCCATTTTACATGACCGGTAAAAAAGAAAACCATTGCCAGCATGGCAAAGATGAAAGGATGCTGATCTTCATAATAAAATTTTCCATTTCCTATTTTGAAGCAAATGAACAGCATATCCATCGCCATAAATAAAGCTGCAACTCTTGTAAATAATCCAATTGCCAAACAGATGCCGGTAATTAATTCCAACCCTTTGCCTGTATAAACTAATAATTCCGGTGAAGGCAAACTTTTCACTACATCCCATTTCAGGTATTCCTGAATTGTTGAGGGGTTGAAAATTTCCCAGCCATGATAAGTCATCAACAAACCGGTGATGATGCGCAGGATAGCGAGTCCATTGCTTTGCCATACTGGAGTTGATAAGAGTAATTTATTCATTGCAATGATTATTTATTTTAAGCTTCATCGGGTACGGATTCTATTGTATTGTACTTGAGCCTGAAGCCGATCATTTAAGTCAAACGAATGTTTACGCATAGCGCCATCTTCCAGGGTAATGGTTTGCAGTTTGGTTACTTCATCTTTAGACAAAAAAATTCCGGGCAATTAAATATCTATTCCTATTGTAAGCTTCTGCCTGTTGCACTGTTAATTGGAAGTTTGGCATATAGCGAATATTTTTAGTTAAAAGATTTTATTTTTAATAATACCATGGGTCAGGAAAACTTGCTTTTTCGTTTTATTTTCATTCAGTTGCAGATAATTTTCTTGCTGCCTCAATTATTTCCAGAACATGCCACAGCAGTGGTGTTTTAAAACTTTTGGCGGCTAATATTTTCTTTTGCTTCGGTTTTAGTGCTCATACACCAAAGTTTTATATAGTTTAAAAATTACTTTTTCAATATCCACCTGTTCAAAAAATTATATGGCATTTCTACCACCAGCTTATAAAATTCTGAAAAATATTTTTTTATATTGATACTTGTTTTGCCATTTGCAACAGGTACCTCTTTCAATAATATGTAATCGTCTTTTCCTCCAAATTTAAAGTTGTTAGTTGTTGCCAGCCATATCTTAGCTACACCTTCTTTGTGCTGTACATTCCATTTTAAATTTATTACATCATTATCCAGAGACGCCTGCAGATTGGTAGCTGAAATTTTTCCGGTTATAGAAATTCCGTCAATTTCCATTAATTGCTCTCTCGGAATATTGACTTTGAGGAATGAAGCCATTGATGGCATGATGTCAACAATTCCCGGTTGTTCTTTTAAATAGTAGCCGTTTAATTGTTTTGCATTGGTAACAATCCATGTAGTCCTTTCTCTTTTTGACTGACCTCCATGGTGGTACCCATTATCTTCCCTTCCGTGATCGGTAGTAATGTAAATTTGCCAGTCTTCATTAAACTTTTGTTGACGGTATTGAATAGCTTTCCATAAACGACCAATTTTTTTATCAAGCATTAATACAGCATTCGTCAAATAGTTGCTATTGCCATGCCGGTGGCCCATTTCATCGGTGTATTCAAGATATACCCAGCTTAGATCAGGAGCCATTCTTTTAATTACAGCAGCAGCGGTATCAACAACAGCTTCATCAATAACATTATAAAAATAACCGGCAGTATCGTGAGGATAATTTATGGTATCCAGTTCCATCCCGTCAAAATAATAATCGGGTTGAAGGTTGCCTGCTGCGGCAGCATCGCTTCCAATTAAAACAGTACGGTTATCTATCCATGTAGAAAAAATAGCTGTTTTTTTCTCCGGATATTGTGTTTTAAAAAAACGAAAAATGTTTTGGTAATTATAATTTGGTTGCTGGTTATAATTATCCCAAACATTATTTTTGTTGGCCCAGGTGCCGGTTAGTAAACAATTATAGCCATTGGCAGAAATAGTAGGAGTTTCAGAATAACCGCCTTTTTCACCTCCTGCATGAGCTCTTGCATAAGCTCCCTGCTTTGCTATTGCCCTTAAGTTTGGCATTGGTAATCTTTCAACCAGGTCCGCAGGTATACCATCAGCAATTACAAAAATTACTTTGGGTATTTTTTGTGCCGAAAGGATATGTGTTATTGTAAGGAAGATAAAAAAGAATATACCTGCCCTGACAAAAAATTTAATTGGATATAATATGTCTATTCTTTTATCCATTTACTTTTAAAACCCAGTTTTTTTAATCCATTTTGGATATCAGGAATTTTCATAAATAATTTCCATAGTAAACCGCTGCGGTAATTTTCAATCATGGTAACAATTGGCCCCTGGTCAATGGCCAGATGACTTTTTGCATACCAGTTATGGTGGATGCTAAAGCCATCAATAAAACCATACCTGCTCCAAATTTTATTTCCTAAATCATAATAGAAATAGCGTAACGCCTGTATACTTTCTTTTGGTGTGTAGGGCATGGATGAGATTGCAGCTGTTGGTTGTATAACACCCCTGTCATTTTCCGGACTGTGTGCCACATATCCTTTATAACTATCTCCGGCAGTTAGCCCCCAGCATGCAGAACTATAGCCTTTATACTTATTGGGATTTTCTATACAATAAGCTCTGTTGATAAGTGTATGATTTTTTCCCTGCATAAAATAATCATTGCCTAAAGAATCTGTTAAACCATTTGGATCAATTCCCTGGAAAGTATATTGCTCAAAAAATAATGGACCGCCTTTGTCTTTATCATAATTACCCAATGGTAATTTATAACCGTAGTATTCTTTTCCGTTCTTAAAACCCGGGCTTCCTGCCCATGTGCCATCATACACCTCTTTTGAGATGGAATGATATTGCGATGAGGCTGACATGATATAGGTAATCAAACATTCATTCCAGCCCCACACAGGAAAGTTCATATCAAACCCATTATTGGGACTCCAATGCCAGAATAATTTATTTTGATTGTTAGTATGCCAGTTCCAGTTAGCAGCACCCCACATCTGGTTGATTCGTTTTCTTAAATACACTTCTCTTGGGATGTCTTTATTGAAATATTCCCTTGCACAAAGAAAACCCATTAATAAATAAGAAGTTTCTACAATATCGGCTCCATCATCTAATCGGTCGAACTTAATTGTTTTACCTGTTCTTCCATTCATGAAATGAGGATAAATGCCATGATAGCAATCTGCATTAATAAGAAAGTCTGCAATCTTTATTAAACGTCGAACAGCCGTATCTCTTCCTATCCATCCTCTTTCAACAGCCACCACAGTACTCATAATTCCAAAACCAGTTCCGCCAATAGCACCTGCATCAGGACCAAAAGGAGTTTTACTAAAATTTGGTTCATCCCATGCTTCATTAATATAATCCCAGTAGTGTTCAGCTAAAACAGTATTACTTCTTTCCAATGCTAATCCGCCTACCGGGTGTGCATTATGCCAGAAGAAACGAAAAGTTTGCTTTTGCACTATTTCCAGTACCTGGTCATCTGTTAAATTTTTACTGATGTCACCGGGTGCAATACTATCGGGGCCATCTCCCTATCCTCCTTTGGTAAGTGATTGTGCTTTGGAAATAGATACAAATA
>JBLMVP010000447.1:0-4377 GCA_050256755.1 Sphingobacteriales bacterium
AAATTCTGAGTAGCATAAAGCAGTGAATCCACAGGCAATACCTGTGATGATAAATAAAATAACTACACCCGGTCCGCCATTAAACACGGCTGCACCCAAACTACTGAAACTTCCTGCGCCAATAATTGCAGCAATGCCAAAGAAAGTAAGATCCCTTACACTTAACACCCGTTTTAATCCGGTTGCATATTCGTCATCTCCACCTGAATTTGAATCCGCTAAAATATTTTCAATCTTTTTTGTACGAAACAATGAGTTGGACATCCGCTGTTGGTTTTAAGCAAGTAAAATAGTAAAAATGAAAATACAACCCTTTTTCATGGCTGTAAAATTTGATTTTAAAAGAGCGATGAAAGCATTTGACAAAAATCAAATGACATTTTGATTCAAATCATGACATAAAAAACTATTAAAACACAATTTTGAACACTTATAAAAAAGGAAAGCAATACTATAACTGAAAGACTATAAATACCAGGGGGATAATAGCGGCCTTTATGATTCCTGCAAAATAAATTTCCAAAGACCACTAAGAATCAATGGTCCCTCTGAATCAGGAACTGAGCCAGCTCTTTGAGCGGCTCTTTTCTTTTTGACAGAACTGCAATTTCTTCAAGATGGTGCATTGCCCGGTTTAAATATTTTTCTTTTAATTCTTTAGCCCATGCATCTGCATTACAGGCTTTCATAATAGCGAGTACCTTTTGTACTTTATCAGCAGGGCTGGCATCCATTAAATGAATCAGTTCATTTTTCAATGTGGCCTGTACTACTTCCAGTGTATGTATTAGTAAAAATGTTTTTTTATTGGCTATAATATCACCTCCCACCTGTTTACCAAACTTATCAGGATCACCAAAAGCATCTAAATAATCATCCTGGATTTGAAAGGCAATACCAAGGTTTTTTCCAAAATCATACAAATGGTTAACATTTCTTTCACTGGCACCGCCCATTATAGCTCCCATCTTTAAGCTGGAACCAAGCAGAACAGAAGTTTTTAATTCAATCATCTGGAGATAATCATTAAGACTCACTTCTTTTAGTTTTTCATAATCCATATCCAGTTGCTGCCCTTCTGATACTTCCAGTGCGGTTTTATTAAATAATCCAAGGATACGTTTCTTATGCAGTTCATCAATCTTATTCAGATATTCGTAACACATAATCAGCATTACATCACCCGCCAGCAAGGCTGTTGATTCACCATATTTAGCATGAACGGTTGGCATTCCTCTTCGCAGAGGTGCTTTATCCATAATATCATCATGTATCAAACTGAAATTATGAAAGAGTTCAATGGCGGTTGCCACATGATAAGCATCGGGGTTGATATCATCAAACAATTCATTACCCATTAAACACATTACAGGTCTTACTCTTTTACCACCTATGCCTAAAATATACTGGGATGAGTTATATAAACTAGCCGGCTCATCAGGAAAATGACGGATACCAAACCTGGAATCAAAATCCTGTAATAATTCTTTAAATGAATGCATAGCTGGTTGCTTGTTTCTGGTTCCTTGTTTTTGTGTCTTGTACTTCTTACTTCTTTTTACCCACTCCTTCCACCACCCATTCATAATCTAATTGTCGTTTATCTAAATTAGCAGACAGCACTTTTATCCGCACCTTATCACCCATTTGAAATTTACGGCCGCTTCTTCTGCCAACCAGGCAATAATCTTCTTCAATATGCCGGAACTCATCAAATAAATTCAAACTGCTTAATGAGACCAGTCCTTCACATTTATGTTCTACTGTTTCTACCCAGAAACCAAAGGATGCCACTCCGCTCACCACTCCATCAAACTCTTCTCCAATATGTGCCATTAAATATTCTACCTGCTTATATTTATTGGCAGCTCTTTCTGCCTCCATTGCTGCTCTTTCCCTTTCGCTGCTATGCTTGCATTTATTATCCATTTTTTTATCAATCACCGGCATATCCATTAAGCACTGGTGTAAAATACGATGTACCATTACATCCGGGTAACGGCGTATAGGCGAAGTAAAATGACAGTAATGATCAAAGCCCAAACCAAAATGGCCAATATTTTCAGAAGTATAAATGGCTTTGGCCATTGTTCTTATGCCCAATTGTTCCAATACATGTTGCTCCGGTCTTCCGGCTAAATCAGCCAGCATGATATTAAACGACTCC
This sequence comes from Sphingobacteriales bacterium, assembly GCA_050256755.1. GTDB lineage: Bacteria > Bacteroidota > Bacteroidia > Chitinophagales > Chitinophagaceae > AWTP1-9. The sequence goes on from JBLMVP010000447.1 coordinate 2,168, forward strand.
GCTACTTTTTCAGGTGTATCTGTATTGAATTTATGGCCAAACTTGCGGGCAAACTCAATAAATGGTTTTAATTTTTCTTCGTCAGGGTTGGCGTGAATACGATACGGAAAAGGAATCTTTTTATTATTTGCTTTTATTTTAGCAACGTACTCTGCAACTGTTCTGTTTGCCAGCAGCATTAACTCTTCAATCAGCTGATGTGATTCTTTACTTTCTTTAATAACAATACCAATAGGTCTTGCTTTTTCATCGAGTTTAAACCTTACTTCCTGTGAAGAAAAATTGATAGCCCCGTTATCAAACCGCTTTTTACGTAAGCGTTGGGATATTTTATGCAGCAGTAATACTTCATCAGCATACGTGCCTGTTCCTTTCTCAATTATTTCCTGTACATCTTCATAAGTAAAGCGATGGTCAGAATGCATTATCGTTCTTCCAATCCAGTGTTGTTTTACTTTTCCTTTTTCGTCCATTTGAAAAATAGCAGAGAAAGTCAATTTATCTTCATGCGGTCTTAATGAGCAGAGCACATTAGATATTTCTTCAGGCAACATTGGCGAAACCCGGTCAGGCAGATAAACAGATGTAGCCCGGTGAAAAGCCTCTTCATCCAAAGCTGTTTCAGGAACTACATAATGACTTACATCGGCGATATGAACACCAATTTCATAAAGCCCGTTTTCCAGTAAGCGAATGGAGATAGCATCGTCAAAATCTTTTGCATCAGCAGGATCAATAGTAAATGTAAGGAAGGGGCGGCAATCTTTTCTTCTCTTAATTTCATCTACGGAAATAACATCATTGAGCCTGGCAGCTTCTTCCATTACTTCATCAGGAAAGTTTAAAGGAAACCCATGTTCCAGTAAAATTTCTTTCATAGCCAAATCATTGGGTTCCACATCGCTTAATAAACTTATTACTTCACCAACGGGACGTTTATCTGTTTTTTCCCAGCGAAGCATTTTTACCACCACTCGATCTTTATCTTTTGCACCATTTAAATTTTCCTGGGCAACAAAAAGATCTGGCATTGGTTTATCCGTGTCGGGAACAAAAAACCCAAAATTGTTATTGATTTGAATATGACCAATAAATGTAACCTGGTTCCTTTTAAGTATTTCTGTTACTTTTCCTTCTGAGCGGCCATTGGGATTATCTTTTGTTATCTCTACCCTTACCTCATCGCCATGCAATGCCGTATTAAAATTTTGGGGGCGAACAAGTATATCTTTCAAAAAATTTTCAACCAATACAAAGCCAATCCCTGAGCGGGTAATATCCAGTTTTCCTGAATAAACCTGTTTATAACTTCTGGATTTTTCTTTCTTCTTTTTCTTTGGATGTTTATTTCCCATCTGCTGTAATTATTCTGTTGTCTTTTTATTAAAATTACGGATGAAATTTATAATTAAAGTGTTGAATGCCGGGGATTCCTCAAATAATATCTTATGCTGAATGGGAATAACATATAAGGGGATATTTGCCAGTTCCTCTTTAAATTTCACTAACCGTATGGCATCTTTTTCTGTAGTTAAAATTATTTTACTGGCCGCATCAAGTTTTTCATACCGCTGTTTTATTTCCTTTAGATCATCAATGGTAAAAATATGATGATCGTTAAAGGTCATCTTTTCATAAGAGTGAGTAACCTCACCAACAAGCTTCTTTAATGGTTCCGGGCTGGCAATTCCTGTTACCAGCAATACCTCCATCTGTTTATTTAAGACAATTTCGTTATTGTGCACCAGGTGATAAGGTTTACCATATTCAATTGAAGCAAAGAATATATGCTGACCGGGCAATGGATTAATTTCTTCACATACTGATTTTTTTTCTGTAACAGATAATTCAGGAGGGCATTTAGTGACTACAATAATGGAAGCCCTTTTAGCGGAACTTTTTACATCTCTCAAATCACCGGTGGGTAAATAAAAATCCCGTGTATATAAATTATTGTAGTCAGTAAGCAAAATATTCAGCCCTGCATTTACCGCCCTGTGCTGAAAGGCATCATCCAAAATTATAACCTGTGTGCCAGGTTTGTCCTGTAATAATTGGGGGATAGCCACTATTCTCTCCTCTCCAACAGCTATCGCTACGTTTGGAAATTTTATATAAAACAATTTGGGTTCATCGCCTATCTCCAGTGAAGTAGTGTTTTCATCCGCCAATGCGTATCCTTTGGTTTTTCTTTTATAACCCCTGCTTAA
>JBLMVP010000448.1:0-5606 GCA_050256755.1 Sphingobacteriales bacterium
ACGATTAGGCGTAAAAGACAAAACCATTCAAACCATAAAAAACTATTTAAGCAAAGGCGGGCATTTTTATAAACCGGATGATTTGTATAAAATTTATGGAATGAAACAGGAAGACGTAACAAGAATGCTTCCTTATGTAACCATAAGTAATAGTTTAAACCTTTCCTTAAATTCGATGGAGGCAAAACCGGTCTATGAAAACAGGAAACCGGCTGAAGAGAAATTTGTTGCCCGTGTAATTGAAATTAATTCAGCTGATTCATCAGCATTTATTTCATTGCCCGGAATTGGTTCCAAACTTTCACAACGTATTATCAACTTCAGGGATAAATTAGGTGGTTTTTACGCTGTTCAGCAGGTTGGTGAAACTTTTGGTTTACCAGATTCAACTTTTCAAAAAATAAAAAATAATCTCACCTGCAATAACTTATCACTCAAGAAAATTAATATCAACATAGCTGATATTAATACACTAAAAGCTCATCCTTATATCAAATATTCACTTGCCAATGTCATTATCCAGTTTCGGAATGAACATGGTAATTATTCTTCCTTAGAAGAGTTGAAGAAAATTTCTTTTGTTACTGATGACCTATTTAAAAAAATTGCTCCCTATCTTACGACTGAATAATAACTATGAAATCTTTAAAGCTAACATTTGTTAGTTTTAAGAAAGTTTTTATTATCTTGCGCCCCAATTCAATAAAAGTATATGAATTTTAAGACCGATGAAATAACACAGCAGGTAGCTGCTACGGCCCGTGATTTTGCTAATGCTCATATCAAGCCATATGTAATGGAATGGGACGAAACCCAGCAATTTCCTTTACACATGTTTAAGGAAATGGGGAAGCTAGGATTGATGGGGGTATTGGTGCCGGAAGAATATGGTGGTGCAGGGTTAGGATACCAGGAATATGTGGTCATCATCCAGGAAATAGCGAAAGTTTGTGGATCAGTTGGATTGAGTCTGGCAGCACATAATTCATTATGCAGCGGACATATTTTGGCATTTGGTAATGAAAAACAAAAGAAAAAGTATTTGTCTAAACTTGCTACTGCTGAGTGGATAGGTGCATGGGGATTAACAGAAGCCAATACGGGCAGTGATGCAGGTAATATGAAAACAACTGCTGTAAAAGATGGGAACGACTGGATAATCAATGGTACAAAAAACTGGATAACGCATGGAAAGAGTGGCGATGTAGCTGTGGTTGTTTGCAGAACCGGTGAACCAAGAACGAGCAGTAATGCCACTGCATTTGTAGTTGAAAAAGGTACACCCGGATTTAGCGGAGGTAAAAAAGAAAATAAATTAGGTATGCGTGCCAGTGAAACAGCAGAAATGATTTTTGATAACTGCCGTGTACCCGATGCTAATCGTTTGGGTGAAGTGGGTGATGGATTCCGTCAATCATTAAAAGTATTGGATGGTGGAAGGATTTCTATTGCTGCCTTATCATTAGGTATTGCTAAAGGTGCTTATGAAGCGGCGCTTCAATATTCAAAAGAAAGATACCAGTTTGATAAACCTATTTCCAGTTTCCAGGGAATATCGTTTAAACTGGCAGATATGGTTACAGAAATTATGGCAGCTGAATTACTAACGATGCAGGCGGCAGATAAAAAAAATAATAAATTGCCAATGACGAAAGAAGCAGCTATGGCAAAGTATTATGCCAGTGAAGTGGCAGTGAAAGTTGCTAATGATGCGGTGCAGATTTTTGGTGGCTATGGGTATACAAAAGAATTTCCTGTAGAAAAATATTACAGAGACGCAAAATTGTGTACTATTGGTGAAGGAACTTCTGAAATACAGAAACTGGTAATATCAAGAGAAGTATTAAGACAATAACGATAATTGCCTCTGCGATTGCTTGCAATGGTCCCTCGCTTATGCGGGGGGTTTTTTATCACATAAAATCAATATCATCTTTTTTAGATGCTCCCAGTAAATTATCAACCGCACCGGCCAGCATTGGAAACTTTTCTTTTACATAATCTTTAATTGTTTCTAATGCTTTCACAGCCTGTTCATCTGTTAATCCTGCATTGGCTTTTAATTTTTCTATTAAATCATTCATCTTAATAAATTAAAAAAGTCAGGCTTAATTGCCTGACTTCAAAAATATCTTATTAATTCTAATAATTCCGGTTTCGCATTACGCAACTTTCAACAAACTCAACTTGCTCTTTTCAAACTTGCGTTGTGTATATTCCAGCGTTAAATTAAATTCTTTTGTTTTGGTAGAAGGCAACTCAAACATGGCATCAGTTAAAATACTTTCGCAGATACTGCGTAAACCTCTTGCACCCAATTTATATTCCATTGCTTTATCTACCATAAAGCCATACACCTCATCGTCTATGGTTAAGGCAATACCTTCAATTTCAAACAACTTTTTATATTGTTTGATGAGGGAGTTTTTAGGTTCGGTTAGAATGGAACGAAGTGTTTCTTTATCTAATGGATTAAGATGAGTTACAACAGGTAAACGGCCCAGCAATTCTGGAATCAATCCAAACGATTTTAAATCCTGCGCATTTACATACTGCAATAAGTTCTTTTTCTGAAATTCCTGCAATTCTTTATTTACATTAAATCCTATTGCCTGTGTGTTAATGCGTCTCCCAATAACCCTGTCAATACCATCAAATGCACCACCACAAATAAAGAGGATATTATGTGTGTTAATCTTAATTAATTTTTGTTCAGGATGTTTTCTTCCACCCTGTGGTGGAACCAATACTTCAGTTCCTTCCAGCAATTTTAATAATCCCTGCTGAACACCTTCGCCACTTACATCACGCGTAATAGATGGGTTATCTCCTTTGCGTGCCACTTTATCAATTTCATCAATATAAACAATTCCTTTTTCTGCAGCGGCCACATCATAGTTACAAACCTGTAATAAACGGGTTAAAATACTTTCCACGTCTTCACCTACGTAACCTGCCTCTGTAAATACAGTAGCATCTACAATGGCAAAAGGTACATTGAGAAGTTTCGCAATTGTTTTGGCTAATAATGTTTTACCGGTACCAGTTTCACCTACCATTACAATATTGCTTTTTTCTATCTCAACTTCATTATCTGTTTTTTGGTTTAAACGTTTGTAGTGATTGTAAACGGCAACGGCTAAAACCTTTTTAGCTTCATCCTGTCCAATAACATATTCATCCAGGAATTTTTTAACCTCCATTGGTTTTTTTACCGATAGTTTATATTGCGATGGATGGTTTTCGTTGCGGATGAGCAACTCCTGCTCAATTATTTCCTGTGCATGTTCAACACAGTTTTCACATATATGACCTTCTTGTCCGGCGATAAGAATTTTAACCTCATCTCGGCTTCTTCCACAAAATGAACAATGTAATGTACTCGCTTTAGCCATTTAATATGTTTGTTATAGACTGTAAAAATAAAAAAACCCCTGAATTGCAAGGGTTTTATTTCTGCTCGCATAAGTTTAAATTATAATTTGTCCAGAACCTTGTCTACAATACCATAAGCCACTGATTCTTTGGCATCCATCCAGTAATCACGGTCAAAATCCTTCATAACCTGCTCTAAAGTCTTACCACAGTTGTCAGACAGTATCTGTGCTCCCATCTCTTTTGTCTTTCGGATTTGTTCTGCCATAATTTCCAAATCTGCACTGGTACCACGTCCGCCGCCACTTGGCTGGTGTATCATTACTTCCCCGTGCGGGAAAATAAAACGTCTTCCTTTCTTTCCGCCACTCAATAATATGGAGCCCATGGAAGCTGCCATACCCATACAAACTGTTGCCACAGGTGATTGTATCATCTGCATAGCATCATACATCACCATACCACTGGTTACAATACCACCAGGGCTGTTGATATAAAAAGTAATTTCCTTACCCGGGTCAACTGCATCAAGATATAATAACCGGGAAGTAATATCTTTTGAACTTTTATCATCTACTACACCCCAGAGAAAAATTTTACGTTGTTCAATAAATTTTTTATCAAATTGCCAGCCACTCATCATCTTTTCCATTGGTATTTCTACAGGAGATGGTGCTTCTGGTTCTTCTTCATCAAAACGAAAGGGTTGTTTATAATTGTTGAAATTCATAATTTATTTTTTGTAATGATTAACTTAAAACACAGAACTAAAAGCTCTTATTTATCTTCTTTTAATTTTTTTGGATTGATGAGTAACACTTCATCTACCAGGCCATAATCTTTTGCTTCAGTTGCTGTCATCCAGAAATCACGGTCAAAATCAACAGCAATTTTTTCTGCACTTTGTCCACTGTGGAAAGCAATTACATCGTATAATTCTTTTTTTAGCTTTTTTACTTCATTTACGGTTATCATAATATCGCTTGCCTGTCCGCCGGCGCCTGCACTTGGCTGGTGCATCATAATACGGGAATGTTTTAATGCAGTACGTTTTCCTTTGTTACCGGCAGTTAATAAAACAGAAGCCATAGAAGCTGCCACACCAATACAAATAGTAGAGACGTCTGCTGAAATATATTGCATGGTATCATATACACCCAAACCGGCATATACACTTCCACCAGGGCTGTTAATATACATCTGTATGTCGCGGCTGCGATCGGTACTTTCTAAAAATAATAATTGCGCTACGACGATATTGCCCACTTCTTCGGTGATGGGATAGCCAAGAAAAATAATCCTGTCCATCATCAAGCGGCTATATACATCCATTACTGCAACATTCATAGGCCGCTCCTCAATAATGTTGGGAGTTAGAGCTGTAGGCATAGAATTGGTATACTGGTGAAGCGTGGCACTGGATATACCGTGGTGTTTTACGGCATATTTTTCAAATTCTTTTCCGGGATTCATATATGGTAATTAATTGAATTGATTCTAAATGGCAATTTAAGGGTTTTGAAACTTCAAATACCATGCGAGGCAAAAAATCGGACAAAATGCCAGCAGAAAAAGTACAAAGTTAAAAATACAATGTTGGATTACCGGGCATGTGGCAGAAAAAAACCAGCAAATTTTATTGCTGGTTTATGTTATGTTTTTAAGTTCTGTTAATGATGATGGTGTTCGTGTTCTTTCTGCAGGTTTCCAAAATCTTCTGCACTTATTTCTTTTTCGACAGGAGTGATTTGTGTTTCTGCCCAGTTGAATATTTTTTCTGTAATTAAACGACGGTAAGTACCATCTAACTGTTGTTCATCTTTCATCATCCGGTCAACATAGCTATCCAGCCATTCTGCATTATCACCAAGATTCATTTGCCCAAAATATCCCATTACCTGTTGTTTCATATAATTACGCAGCTCCTCAGGAGTTACTTCCAGGTTATTTTCTTTAATCAGTTTATCGCTGATTAAAGTCCACTTTAACTGGTTGCTGAAAACAGGATACTCTGCTTCTGCTTCTTCAGCCGTTTTTGGTTTTTCTCCGCCATTTTGTAACCAGCGTTTTAAAAAGGTTTCAGGAAATTCCATTTTAGTATCATCCACCAGCACATGATATAATTCATGGTGAAGATGATTACGGCTCTGTCCTTCCCACTGTTGTTCTATTTCTTCTTTCAAAGCAGCTATAAATTCATCTGCTGTTTTAATATCCTTTAAAGGATATAC
>JBLMVP010000449.1:0-5230 GCA_050256755.1 Sphingobacteriales bacterium
AATCTTCTGTCAGTTCAGACGGAACATGATGATATAATTTTTTATACTCGTATTTATAATCATAACGAAGTGCAGAAATATCGCTTAATACAGCTGAAGCTGTAGGGAAGCTTCCGGCTCCTTTGCCATAGAAGAATTGTTTATCAGCAAATCCTGTTTCAATTACCACACCATTGTATTCATTTTTTACAAAAGCGAGGTGGTCGTCCTGTTTTACAAATTGGGGTAATACGAAAGCTGCCACTTTTCCATTCTCTAATTTCTTGGCCTGTGCTACGAGTTTGATTTGATAATTTTTTTCTTTGGCAACCAAAGCATCACTCAATTCAATATTTTGAATACCATTAAATACTATATGGGTTGGATGTGTAACGATACCATAAGCATGATTGAGCAATATGCACCATTTGTTTACCGCATCCCATCCATCCACATCCAATGATGGGTCAGCTTCAGCAAAGCCTAATTGCTGTGCCTGCAGTAAAGCCTGTTTGAAATCTAATTTGTCTTCAAACATTTTGGTGAGAATATAATTAGTGCTGCCATTTACAATTCCTTTGATGGCATGAAGCAAATCGTTATCATAATATTCTTCCAGGTTACGTATTACCGGGATAGATGCACAGGCAGCTGCTTCGCAAAGAAAGGGGAGACCTGTTTGTTTTTGAAACTCCAGTATCTCCGGTAAATGCTCCGCTATCATTTTTTTGCTGGCACTTACCACTGCTTTGCCGTTTTTAAAAGCAGTGGATACAATTTCAAATGCGGCATCTGATTCATTGATTACTTCAACAATTACATTGATTTCGCCGTCGAATAATAATTCATTTTTATCGGTAGTAAATATTTCAGCGGGAGCATTTCTTTTTTTGTCTGGATTCTTGATACATATTTTTTTAATAGATGCGTTTAAGGAAGGTGTTTTTTCCAGTATTTTGTATAAGCCTTCTCCCACAACTCCAAATCCAAATAATCCTATTGTTAACTGCTGATGATATGACATGTATTTAATTTGTTGTTACTAAATGTTCTGCTTTCCGGGTTTTTAAAAAATCAGTAATTATATTTTCCATGGCTTCATACTCCAGTAAAAATCCATCATGCCCGTAGAAGGAATGAATCTCTTTGTATTGTGCATGAGAAATATGAGCGGCCAAAAATTTTTGTTCTTCCACAGGAAATAATAAATCACTGGAGATGCCAATAACCAGGGTTTTTGCTTTAATTAATTTTAATGCCTCTTCTATTGTTCCTCTGCCTCTGCCCACATTGTGTGAATCCATTCCAAGGCTGAGTTTGTAATAGCTGAACGCATTAAAACGCCTGGCTAATTTTTCACCCTGGTAACGCTGGTAACTTTCACTTTTAAATTTTTCAATTTTACCAGGATCTGTTTCCTGCTGGCTTACACCATAGGTTTCATAATGACGATAGGAGAGCAGTGCAATACTTCTTGCCACTTTCATTCCTTCAATACCTGCACCTGGTTCATTATTTTTCCATGTTGAATCAGCTTCAATGGCCATTCGCTGTGAGGCATTAAAGCCAACAGCCCAGGGTGAATGTTGTGCATTGGCAGCAATTGGAAGAATAAAATCGAATGCATCCGGATCTTCAATAGCCCATTCGAGTAATTGTTGTCCACCCATAGAGCCACCAATACCGATATGAATTTTTGAAATACCCAACAATTCTTTTAATGGCTGGTAAGCCCTTATCATATCCCTTGTTGTAAAAAAAGGAAAACTATGATAATAGGGAGAACCTGTTTCTGTATTAATATCCAGGGGACCAATACTGCCGTAACAGCTGCCAGGCATATTTACACAAACAATAAAATATTTCCCGGGGTTGAATAATTTTCCATGTCCAACCAAACCATTCCACCATTCGGAGGGGTCGCTGTTAGCTGTTAATGCATGAAATATCCAAACGGTATTATCTTTTGCGGCATTTAACTCACCATGTGTTGTATAAGCCAAATGGAAGCCGGGAAGCAATCTTCCCGACTCCAATTGAAAAGTTTGATTGTATGTGAACGTTTTTGCCGGCATAAATTTATCCTACTAATTCTTTTGCAAAAACATTTTGAAATGCCTGCTCTACATCAGCCTTAATATCATCAATATGCTCAATACCTGCGCTGATACGAACAAGATTGGGTAATACGCCGGCAGCTGCTCTTTCTTCTTCACTTAATTGTTCGTGAGTAGTAGAAGCGGGATGTATAGCTAATGTTTTTGCATCACCCACATTAGCGAGATGGCTGATGAGCTTTAAGGAATCAATAAACTTTCGTCCATTTTCAACACCACCTTTTATACCAAACTGCAGCACTCCCCCAAAACCGTTAGTAAGATATTTTTTAGCCAGTTCATTATAAGGATTGCTTTTCAATCCGGGATACCACACAAATTCTACCTGTGGATGTGTTTCCAGCCATTGTGCTAATTCCAAAGCATTATCTACCTGGCGTTGTACACGAAGACTTAATGTTTCTATACCCTGTAAGTTGAGGAAAGAATTAAACGGGCTTTGTGAAGGACCAAAATCACGCAGACCTTCTACTCTTGCACGAATGATGAAGGCAATGTTTGGTAAGCCTAATGGGTTTCCTTCACCAAACACTTCCCAGAATTTTAATCCGTGATAACCTTCGCTTGGTTCAGTAAACTGAGGGAATTTACCATTACCCCAGTTGTAATTACCGCCGTCAATAATAATTCCACCGATACTTGTGCCATGTCCGCCAATCCATTTAGTAGTTGATTCCACTACGATGTTTGCTCCCCATTCAATTGGACGGAATAAAAATCCACCGGCGCCAAATGTATTATCAACTATCAATGGCAGATCGTACTCCTTAGCCAGGTCAGCAAACTTTTGAAAGTCGGGGATATTTAAACGGGGGTTACCAATTGTTTCCAAATAAATGGCTTTGGTATTTTTGTCAATCAAGGGAACAAAACTTTCTACATTATCCCCATCTGCAAAACGAACATCAATTCCCAGGCGTTTGAAAGAAACTTTAAACTGGTTATGTGTTCCTCCATATAAATAGGATGTAGTAATAAAATTATCTCCGGCCTGTAAAATATTGGTCAGTGCAATAAACTGCGCTGCCTGCCCCGATGCTGTTGCTAATCCTGCCACGCCACCTTCCAGTGCAGCGATGCGTTGCTCAACCACATCGGTAGTTGGATTCATGATACGGGTGTAGATGTTACCAAATTGTTTTAAACCAAAGAGATTGGCAGCATGTTCAGAATTATCAAATGCATACGAAGTAGTTTGATAAATAGGAACTGCTCTTGATTTGGTGGTTGGATCGATTTGTTGCCCTGCATGAAGTTGTAATGTCTCAAAACGTAAATTGCTCATGATACTTTTTTGTTTAAAATTGTTTGATAAGTTTGTTAAATCCTGTTTTTCAGATATCCTTCACCAGAAATAAAAAAAAGCCCATCTGATAGTGTCAGATGGGCTTTTAATATGTTAAACAATATTTGTTAGCTTGCTCTGACTTATCTGTCCCGCTTTAAGCGGGATGGAGTTGGCACCTTCATACAAATGAGTTGTTTGTATGGGTTGCCAAGGCTTCAACGGGCCATTACCCTCTGCCTTTCTTAATAAGTGATATCTAAAGAACTGGACGGCAAATGTATGACGGGAAAAAATATCTCCAAACAATTATTTCATAAATATTTTACTAACTACTGTTTGGACATAAGTGTTTTTATTTCTTACCGCTTTTTTCTGCTTCTTTTGCTGCATCTGCTTTCATTTTTTCATTCGCTGTAATTAAAAATTCCACACGGCGATTTTCAGCTCTTCCCTCTTCCGTTTCATTAGTGTATTTGGGAGCCATTTCGCCAAAACCTTTTATGGTAATCCGCTGGGCACTAATAGCGTTTGAAGATAAAAAGGATGAAACTGCGGAGGCTCTTCTTTCAGACAATCCCTGGTTATATTCTTCTGTTCCTTTATTATCAGTATGTCCCTGTATTTCGATATTTGTATCAGGATATTTCTTCAGGATAGTTACCAAATCGCCTAAATTTTTTCTTGCTTCAGCAGTTAAATCACTTTTATCAAAAGCGAATAAAATTTTACTATTGAATTCCACCACAATTCCTTCACCTACCCGTTCTACTTTGGCATTAGGCACATCTTTTTTAATTTCTTCTGCCTGTTTGTCCATTTTATTGCCAATAATTGCACCTACTGTGCCACCTACAGCAGCGCCTAATATTGTTCCTAATGTTTTATTGCCAGCGGCTTTTCCTATAACTGTTCCAATCACCGCACCTCCCACACCACCAATGATAGCGCCTTTGGTTGATTTTTTAGTTTCGTGGCATGCACTTACAACAAGCGCTAAAGTGGTAAGTGAAATGATAATTGTTTTTGTCTGTTTCATATGCGTAGTTTTTATGGTCAAAACCAGTTTGTCAAATACCATACCAGAGTAAATAGGGACAGCAAGGTCTTAAAAAAGAAGAAATATTTTCCTGTCCAAAAAAATACAGAAACATGATTTCAGCAACAATGCGGTAAATAGTTTGTTAGTATCTTCGTTATCCTTTAATTATGAGTAAGTCTCCGGGAAGAAAGATTAAATCAAATGCGATTCTGACAGATGAAGTAAATACCAATCTTGAAAAGATTGAAGTATTTGGTGCAAGAGTTCATAATCTTAAGAATATTGATATTTCCATTCCCAAAAATCAATTGGTGGTTATTACCGGGATAAGTGGCAGTGGCAAATCATCCCTTGCGTTTGATACCATTTATGCTGAAGGTCAGCGCCGGTATATGGAAACATTTGGTGCCTATGCCCGGCAGTTTGTTGGCGATATGGAAAGACCTGATGTTGACAAAATAACCGGTCTTTCTCCTGTAATATCCATTGAGCAAAAAACCACTAATAAAAATCCACGCAGTACTGTTGGTACGGTAACGGAGGTGTATGATTTTTTACGCTTGCTATTTGCAAGAACGGGTGAGGCCTACAGTTACCATACAGGTAAAAAAATGGTGAAGTGGAGTGAAGAGGAAATTGTAGAAAATATTTTTAAACGGTTTTACGGAAAGAAAATCAGTTTGCTTGCTCCGCTGGTGCGTGGACGAAAAGGACATTACCGTGAGTTGTTTGAGGATGTGCGGAAGAAAGGTTATATAAAAGTGAGGATAGATGGTGAAGTAAAAGATTTAGTTCCGAAGATGCAGG
>JBLMVP010000450.1:0-8181 GCA_050256755.1 Sphingobacteriales bacterium
ATTTCCGGAACAAACTGTTTGGTTAATCAATAAAAGGCTGGGCTTGCTCTTTTTTCTTTGTAAATACAAACCACATAATAATTCCGGTTATAATTAATCCCAAAGAAATTAATTCTGCCTGGGTGGGTTGAAAAGGAAGACTATGATATTTTGTATTGACTCTTATTTTTTCAACAAAAAAACGTTCCAGTCCATTTAAAATAAGATACAGGGCAAATAAACTGCCGGGAGCTTTAAATCTTTTTCGTACTGCCCATAACACCAGGAATAAGATGGCACAGACAATTGTTTCATAAAAAGGGGTGGGAAAAACAGGTACGGGAAGATAACTGCAATGTTCCGGCTCAGTACAATCAGCTAACCTTGCTCCCTGGCTGTTTACATTATGAGGATAGGTATAAGCAACCATCCATACCGGTAAAAATGAAGGAGCTTTATAAGATTTCATTGGCACATTTTGAAGTGAACCAAATTCTCTTTCAAAATATGCTTTGTTATTATCAATGATATGTTGCACTTCTCCAGTTTCCGCCAAACGAACATTCCCCGTTGAATCAGCTGCGTAAGCATTATTTAAAATCCCCCAATCACCATCACCTGCTACCTGGCAACCGATACGGCCAACTGCATAAGCAATCATCAATCCAGGGGCAGCTGTATCAATCAAATGTCTGAAACCAATTCCTCTTTTAATACAGTACCATGACACAGCGATTGCTGCTAAAATTAATCCCCCATAAAAAGTTAAACCACTAAATGAAAGTAAAGAGCCCATTGGGTCACGTACAAATTCATCCCAGTTTTCAAGATTATGAAAAATTTTGGCGCCGATAAATCCAAAAATAGCAGCAATAATTGTTATATCCCCAACTCTGTCGTGTGGCCAGATGCGCAACTTTCTTTTCTCTGGTTTATCAGACTTTTGCTTATTCTTTTCCCACCATTTAACACCAGCCATTATGCCGCCAATAACCAAACCCCACAATACACTTCCCTGTGATGAGAAGATATAACCTTGCGGATCTTTTAATGCATCACCTGCAGTGATGGCTCCAATTATTTTAAAGCCGAAAATAAATCCTACGGCAAAATTCAAAAACAATTCAACTGGCGAGGCTGGCTTGCCTACTTCAATCTCTTCTTCTGTATAGCCCAGCAAACCCTGTTTTTCCTTACGTTTAAACTCTTTAATGAGTGTATATGCCGCAGCGATAAATGCTAATGCCACAAAGAAACCAAACGCATTGATAATCCTTGTCCATCCCCATTCAAGGCCAAACACGTCTTTCAGGAAATAATATAAATTGGGATACATTGGCAGCTAAATTAAGGTGCAATTATAAAGTAAAAATCAATGGCAGCATAAAATAAAAAGCAACGATCAATGAACAGTTGCTTTTTTACCATTATTTAAACTGATAATTTTTATTAATTCTTTTTCTTCGGGGCATTTGGATCATAACCCGGTCTGTCTTCCGGTTTTTTACAGGCGGTAGGCAATTTATTGTACGATTCCGGGTTTGCCTTTATATCATCTGCATCAAAACCCTGGTTAGCAATTACTGTTTTTAAATTTTCAATGGTTGTTCTTTCAGTATGATAAGTGATAGTGATTATTTTTTTACGGAGATCAACAACCGCTTTAGTCACCCCTTCTTCATATTTTAAAAATTGCTCCAGTCGTTCTTTGCAGGGCTGACCCTGTATAGTGGGAATATTTATTTTAACAGTAACAACAGCTTTTTGCTGTGCATTAATATTTGTTGTAATTACAAATGAAATAATTAAAAGAAAGATATTCTTCATAGAAATACTTTTTTCCAAAATTATCAATTAACGCTCCAGTTAGCAGGATCCATCCGCCACTTTAACAAAATATTTTCCTGGTCGGCAGATACAATATTTTTTTCTAAAGCAAGACTGATTAATGTTTCATAATTAGTAAGTGATGTAAAAGTGAAACCGGCTTTTTCAAAAGCTTCCTTAGCCACATCAAATCCATAATTAAAAATGGATACCACGCCAATTACTTCCAGTCCCTGCTTGCGCAACACTTCACAAATTTCTAAACTTGATTTACCTGTAGAGATCAAATCTTCAATAACCACTGTTTTTTGTCCGGGTTCGTAATAACCTTCAATTTGATTACCCATACCATGCTCTTTGGGTTTGGAACGAACATAGATATAAGGCAATTTTAACTGGTCTGCTGCCATAGCTCCCCACGCAATACCGGCAGTTGCTACGCCAGCAAGCATATCAGCATCAGGATATTTTTCAAAAATTATATTGCACATCTCGCTTTTAATAAAGTCACGGATAAAAGGGAAAGACAAAACTTTACGGTTATCGCAATAAATGGGACTTTTCCAGCCACTGGCCCATGTAAAAGGTTCTTTGGGATTCAATTTAATCGCATTAATTTGTAAGAGTTTTTCTGCAACAGCTTTTTCATTTGTCATGCGGCGAAGGTAGGAAAAAGGGGGTTGATATTGGGAATTAGGAATCGCTGTAAGTAGCAAGTATAAGGCACCCAGAAATAAAAAACAGCAATCAAAACATGTACATTAAAATTTACTTCGGCGACAAATCACTTTATCTCTGCGATAATATCGATGGAGAATTGGAGCAACTGGTGCATCATGATGATGCTGTTTTTATAGATGAATTTTCCGGACCGGCCATTAAATCCATGATACATGAAATGAAACTGGAAAAAATACATGCTGGCATTTATTATCACGAAGATTTGGAAAAATTGAAAAAAGCTTTTTGGAAACATTTTACTTTAGTGAAGGCAGCAGGGGGATTAGTGGAAAATGAAAAAGGTGAATTGCTATTGATATTCCGTCTTGGTAAATGGGATTTACCCAAGGGGAAATTAGACAAGGGTGAAACACTTGAAGAATGTGCAGTAAGAGAAATACAGGAAGAAACCGGAATCCAAAAAGTGCAGCTAAGGAAAAAAATTGCTGTTACTTATCATACCTATGATGAGTATGGAAAACATATTTTAAAAGAAAGTCACTGGTATAAAATGAAAGCATCCTCCAAAGAAAAAATTATTCCGCAAACAGAAGAAAATATAGCCGAAATTATTTGGGTGAAAAAAGATAAACTGGATAAATATTTGCTGAATACTTATCCTTCCATTTTAGATGTATTGAAAATGGATTAGGCAGGTTTCTTCAAAATCGCCACCGTTAAACGGCTTACACAAACTAATTTTTCTCTTTCATCATAAATCTTAATATCCCATACATGCGTAGTAGCACCAATATGCAGAGGCATACATACCCCTGTAACAAATCCTTCTCTTACACTGCGAACATGGTTGGCATTAATTTCCAAGCCCACACAAATAAATTTAGTTTGATCAATTGCCATGGCTGAGGCCACACTGCCAATGGTTTCTGCCAACACACAGGAAGCCCCGCCATGCATTAATCCGTAAGGTTGCCTGGTACGGTGGTCAACCGGCATTTTTGCTTTAATATAATTCTCTCCCACTTCCGTCCATTCAATACCGATATATTCAGCCATTGTATTGAGACCAAGTGGTCTTAAATTTTCAAGGATTAAGTCTTTATTAAACCAAATGGAAGACATAAAAGATTTGAAATAAGAAATGAGAAAAAAAGAATTAGAAAGTCTATTTCTTCAACGACTTCACCACTGCTTCCGGTAAAAACTGTGTAGCATCTCCTCCATTCCGCATTACATCACGCACTAAGGTAGAAGCAACAGAAGTATACTGAGGGAGACAGGTTAAAAATATGGTTTCAATATGACCATCTAAACTGCGGTTCATATCAGCAATAGCTTTTTCATATTCAAAATCATTCACGTAACGGATACCACGCAAAATATAATTGGCTCCAACCCGTTTACAGCATTCCACTGTTAATCCTTCATATACTACTGCACTTACTCTTGGTTCATCTTTATAAATTTCTTTTATCCATCCCAATCTTTGTTCTTCGCTGAACATAGCCACTTTATTAACATTGCGGCCAATACCAATAATGAGTTTGTCAAATAAATTGATGGAGCGGTTTATAATATCCAAATGCCCAATGGTAATGGGATCAAATGTTCCGGGGAAGAGACAAATACGTTGCATAAGAAGCAGTCGTTTGATTTATGTACACAAAATAAGCATTAAAGAAATAGTTCAATAAAAAAAGTCCGGCGAAATGCCGGACTCTGATATGTTATACTACTAACCATTCTCTCTTAATTTAAACTTCTAAAATCAACAGGTACTAATTTACTTACCCCTGCTTCCTGCATAGTTACACCATAAATCACATCCACACTTCCCATCGTTTGCTTATTGTGAGTTACAATAATGAACTGCGAGTTTTCACTAAACTTCCGAATCATATTGGTAAACTTACCCACATTGGCATCATCTAATGGCGCATCTACCTCATCCAAAATACAGAAAGGAGCAGGTTTAATTAAGTAAATAGCAAACAATAAAGCGGTTGCTGTTAATGTTTTTTCACCACCGCTTAATTGCGTAATAGAAGAAGGACGTTTACCTTTTGGTTTGGCCACAATATCAACTCCTGTTTCAGCTAAGTTTTCTGGATTTTCCAAAATCATATCTGCCGTATCTTCTTCTGTAAATAAAGCTTTAAATACTTTCTGAAAATTTTCTCTTACCTGGTTGAATGTATCAAGGAATTGCTGATTGGCTGTTGCTTCAACTTCCTGTATAGTTTGCAGCAAACTTTCTTTAGCAGTTACCAAATCATTTTTTTGTTCCAATATGAATTCATACCGTTTCTTCATTTCAGTGAATGCTTCAATAGCTGTCGGGTTTACTTCACCCATATTTTCCAGCCTCTTCTTCATCCTGTCAACAGAAGCCTGTAATTCTTCCTGTGGCGTTTCAGTTGTTCTTGGTTCATCCATTACCTGTTCCAAATCCACTTTAAATTCCACGCTCAATCTTTCCTTCATCCCAGCAAGCTGCAATTTCAATTCGTTGAGCCTGTCTTTTATTTCACTTAGCAGGTGTTCCACCATTTCTTTTTCTTTCACCAAATGACGTAACTCACTTTCTTTTTCACCTAAGGCATTGCGCATATTGTAATAGGCCTGGTCTGCTTCGTTTAATTTCTTTTCTTCTGTTTCTTTGTTTTGCAATAAACTTATCAGTAAGCTTTCCAATCCTTCAAGTAAACCCTGTGATTCTACGATGCTTGCAGCAGCTTCATTTAACTGGGCAGAATTACTGTCAATCTGTGTTTTTAAATCATTTAACTGGTTTGATTTAAAATCATGCTCCTGTTTCAACCCAGTTACTTTACTTTGCTGACGGGTATAGTTTAAATTATTTTCATTAAAGGCAGCATTAGCAAAATTATATTCCTGCTCAGCATTACTATAATCCTGTTCCACCAATGCAACCCTGTCGCCCAACTCCTGCAACTGCGTATTCAGTTTATCCAATTCATCTCTTTGTGACGAAATTGCTTCATGATTTTCTTGTAACTGGTTTTCCAATTCTTCCAGGCGCTGAACAGCGTTTTGCTCCATCGCATGCAGGTTCTCCATCTTATTTTGCAAACCATACACCTGGTTGGTGAGTTGATTTATTTCCTGTTCGGTTTGCTTAATAGCATTTTCTTTCAACTGTTCGTTATAACCTATTACTTCGTTATGACGAATTTGTATGGTAGATTTTAAATCAAGCACTACTTTTTCCTGCTCTAGAATTTCTTCTTCTAACTTTTCCATGTTTTTAACACGACCCAGTTTCTTTCCTTCAAACAAACCGATACTTCCACCGGTGAGCGAATATTTTCCTTTAAAGAATTTACCACTCTTTTCTACTATAATGGCATCGGCATCTGTATTTAATGCTTCTTCATTTTCGGCAATGAAAACATTACCTAACAAATACTTGGCTAAATTTCGGTAACGAGGATCAATCTCTACCACTTCTATTGCTGAAATAGCATTAGGAATTTGTAATGAAGCTAAACTTTGATCTCCGTTAAAGTTTTCAAACTTATCCAATAAGAAAAAGTTGGCTTTACCTTTCTGGCTTTCATGCAATAACTGAACTGCCTGTAACCCTTCCCTTAAATTTTCAACCACATAATAGTTGAGGTATTGTTCTAAAAGATTTTCAATTGCCGTTCTGTATTCTTCTTTACAATAAATAATGTCGGATAAAATAGGAGCTGTATGATTCCAGTTAGTATTGTTATGAAGAAACTTTACACTCTCAGGATAACCTTCCATAGAATCAATCAAACTCTTCAGCAAACCATGTTCATTCTTCTTTGAATCAAGCTTACGGTTTTCTTCTGCCAGCTGATTACGTAATGATTCCATAACCTGCTGTGTTTGCAGAATTTGTTCCTTAGTGAACTCATGCTGCTGCTGCAGGTTTTCTAATTCAGCTTTTTTATTTCCCAGTTCATGTTCTTTCTGCAATTTTTCCGCCTCTAACTGGCGTAATTGTTCGTGACGCTGCTGCTGTTCATCTTTCAATTGATAGATGGTGCGTTGTAAATTTGCAATGGAAGTATCGGCGATTGCCACTTTCTTTTCTGCTTCAAACTGGCTGCGTTGAATAGCCTGGTTTTCCCGACGCAGTTCATCAATGTGTGAACGCTTTTCATCAAAAATTCTTCTTTTATCGTCAGCCGTATTTTTGAGTTCCTCCAATTTGCCTTGTAAATCGTTCAGCACAATATCTTCGTCCTGTATTTGCCTTGCGGTAAATTCAATTCCTTCTTCAATTCCTTTTAATTGTCCTTCTGCTTTTTGCAAAAAATCTTTTAATCCTGTTTCTTTCTCTTTAAGGTATTGCAAGCGTTGTTGAGCTAAACTCTTTTCACTTTCTTTGGTACGGAGACCATTCAGCAATTCATTAAACGCATGTTGTAAGGATTGTAATTCTCTTTCTTTTTCAATAAAACCAACCTTCTCTCCTTCCAATCCCGCTTCCATTTGTGCGACGGATGCTTCTAACTGAATACGCTTATCTGTTTCTTCTTCTGTTTGCTGATTGAGATTTTTATAAGTAATGTTGAAACCCTCCAAAGCAGCTTTCGCCAGTTCAACAGAAACTTCTTTGTACTCTCTTTTTATTTCAAAATACTTCTCCGCTTTCTTTGCCTGGCTCTCCAGGGTTTTTAACTGGTTGTTTAATTCAAACAACAGGTCCTCAATACGGGCCAAATCCTGCTCGGTTGCATCCAATTTTAATTTGGCTTCTTTTTTACGGGTTTTGTAGATGGAAATACCGGCAGCCTGTTCCAGCATTTTACGGCGGCTGTTCTCTTTATCTTTAATGATGTCGTCTACCATTCCCAATTCGATAATGGCATAACTGTCGTTACTTACCCCGGTATCCATAAACAGATTATGAATATCTTTTAAGCGGCAGGAAACATCATTTAACCGATATTCACTCTCCCCGCTTTTATAATATTTACGGCTGATGGTTACGGTGTTAAACTCTGTTGGCAACAGGTTCCTGGTATTTTCGAAAGTAAGACTCACCTCTGCCAAACCGGAAGCGCTGCGGGTTTTGGAACCATTAAAAACAAGGCTCTCCAGGTTTTCACTACGGAGGTTGCTTATTTTATGTTCCCCAATTACCCACCTGATTGAATCGATGATATTACTTTTTCCACATCCATTAGGGCCGATAATGCCGGTAACTCCTTCGTCAAAATTGATGACTGTTTTGTCGGCAAAACTTTTAAAACCTTTGATTTCTAAACTCTTTAGACGCACAATTCACATTTTTGATAAGTGACAAATATATCGGATTAACCCGCAAAAAAAATTTGATTATTTGATAGTTCCTCCTTTAGTTATACACTATTTGTGAATAACTAATTAATCAAGGAAATCCCGGAATTTATGCTGTGGTTAAAGTAATGTTGTAAAGGATGATTATTAATTTTTGCTATGGTTTCATATTTTTCATCCTTATATCCCGCTATTTTTGCTGCTTTCCAACTACAGGGTTTTATTTTAAAAATATCGCCAGTATTTCATACGTAAATTCTTACATTAACAATTTGATTTTATTCTAATGTGTTATAATAGTCAAAAATTCTAACAACGTCTTTAGTGTATCTGCAAGTAAGATTATTATCACTGATATATTTTTCGATAGATTCTCTCTTATCATTTAAAAATTCA
>JBLMVP010000451.1:0-4426 GCA_050256755.1 Sphingobacteriales bacterium
TCAAGCAGCCATTTCTTTCTCCATAATCCACCGGCATAACCAGTTAAATCTCCATTAGATCCAATAACTCTATGACAAGGAACAATAATCCCGATTTTATTTTTTCCATTGGTGGTGCCCACAGCCCTGATGGCTTTTACATCACCAATTCTTTTGGATAATGTTTGGTAACTGATCGTTCTTCCATAGGGAATGCCCAACAACTCATTCCAGACTATCTGCTGAAAGTCGGTGCCATCCTGGTAAACAGGAACTGTAAAATTTCTTCTTTTGCCCTGGAAATATTCAATCAATTGATTAACACAATCATTTATGACTTCAGGAAGAACGAGTGAAGGTTTCATATCTGATAAAGCAATTTCTTCTTCCCGCATGAAATGAACTTCAGAGATAAACCTGTCAGTACCGGCAATTCTTATTATTCCGATGGGTGAGTGGTAGTAAGTACAAAACAGACTGTTCATTATTATTAATGCAGCAATTTAATTAAAAATTGGCTTTTTAGGAGGTAAACTGTATAATAATGTTAATACTACATTGATCATTACACTTGCAACCGGGCTAAAAAAAGAAACGATTATAGCTCCAAAGTAAAGAATATTGGTAACGATAAACTGCTTGGTAAGGAATTGGATAAACGAATCTGCCAGGTGAGGAACTAATAATTTTCTTTTGTGACTGGCATATAACCAAATCATTAGCCAAAAGAAAGCGGGTAAAAATATGCTGATGGCATAAAATGTTACAGCAGGTGATTGTTGCTCGTGTTCCATAATAAACTCACCAAAGACAGCGGTAGGGTAAGGGAGAAATGCAATAGTTAGCAGGAACAAAACATTCAGCATATTAAAGCCATGATCAGTTCGGTTAAATAGTTTAAAAAGGTAATGATGATTGGCCCAGTAAATGCCGATAATGACAAAACTGAAAACATAGGCAAAATATTTTGGCCATAAATTCAGGAGATAATGTGCCAGTGACTGGTTCTTTAATGTATCGGCATTTGGAAGTTTTATTTCCAGTATCAGCAAGGTAATGGCAATGGCAAAAACACCATCACTAAATGCTTCCAGCCTTTGTGTGGTTACTTCCAGGTTATAGTTTTCTTTTTCTGACATGTTATCCAATTTTTCCGCCGTTATATACTTTTTTATCAGGTTGTAATAAGATGACGTTTTTATTTTCATCATACACACCTAAAACCAAACATTGGCTGAAGAAGTTGGCTATTTGCTTAGCCGGGAAATTAACTACAGCCACAACCTGCTTGCCAGGCAATTCCTCCTTCGAATAAAGGCTCGTTATTTGTGCTGCTGATTTTTTTATTCCCAGTTCCCCGAAATCAATGGTGAGCTGGTAGGAGGGCTTACGGGCATTGGGAAAATCATTTACTTCAATTATGGTTCCTGCCCGTATATCAACTTTTTCGAAATCATCCCATGATATCATATGTTTGCATAAATTTTAAACTGTAATTTAATCAATCAATTTTAAAAGATAATCAAATGAAAAGAACAGCTACTGCCGTATGGAACGGCTCAGGTAAAGAGGGTAACGGCAACCTTACCACGCAAAGCACTGTATTAAAGAATGCGCAATATTCATATTCATCAAGATTTGAGCAGGGTATTGGTACCAATCCAGAGGAGTTAATAGCTGCGGCTCATTCCGGATGTTTTACCATGAAGCTGGCCTTTGTACTAAATGCAGACGGGTTGACTGCAGATACTATTGAAACTACTTCAACAGTGACATTAGATGCAGGAGTTATTACATCCTCTCACCTCGTAGTAAAAGCTTCTGTTGCGGGTGTCACCGAAGAACAATTTCAAAAATGTGCTGAAGAAGCAAAAATTAATTGCCCGGTTAGTAAAGCATTGAATATAGCGATTACTATGGATGCCACTTTAATTTAAAGAAATTCATTATGGCTATTTCTTTAAAAAGAATTGGGGAAAAAGATGTGGATGTTATTGCATTTCTATTTGATGAATACCGTCAATTTTATAAACAGCCATCGGATTTGCCGGCGGCTGTTTCTTTTTTAAAAGAAAGGTTGGGCAAAAATGAATCGGTAATTTTCATTGCTTATGTTGATAATGCCCCGGTTGGATTTATGCAATTGTACCCCATATTCTCTTCTGTGGGATTAAAGAAAGCCTGGTTGTTAAATGATTTGTATGTTGCTGCCACTGCCCGTAAACATGGTACAGGCACTGCTTTACTTGACGCAGCTAAAAAACACGGAGAAGAAACAGGCAGCCGCTGGTTATTATTACAAACAGGTGAGAATAATTTTACAGCTCAATCTGTTTATGAAAAAAACGGATGGGTAAGGGAAACCGATTTTTTTTACCGGTTTGATTTGGAATGATAATTCCGTATACCGTTTATGGTAATGATGAATATCCCTTTCTCACTTTCCAGAGAAAATATTTTTCAAGAAAAACTTTGGTTACATCATAGAAAATATTCGGAATCATTAAGGCAAATTTTCTTGGTTTAAATAAATGATCAGAAATTATAAGCACTTCTTTTTTACCTGCGTCCATTACACACAACCCGGGTATCTTTCCCCATGCTTTTTTCTTTAATTCAGCTTTACCTTTAACAACCCTGTAAATATTTTCTGCAACAATCTTTCCTGTTTCATCACTTGGGTATCCTGTTTTAGGAATACTAAAAGGGACTTTGCCTGGCTTAAATGGAGGTATTACATCTACAGTTAAACCGGCTGCCCAAATATCAGGATACTGTGGGTGGCGATAATCAGCACCCACCGGTAAAAAGCCATTGGGACTTGCGTTGAGCAAAGGAGAATTCCTGATTAAATCAACACCAATAAATGGAGGCATCAGCATCGTTAATGCAGACGGAATAATTTCCCCATTATCTAATACCACTTCATTTGCTTTTACTTCTTTAATGGCAGTTTCTTTACGGAAATGAATATGGAACATTTTCATAAATACTGTCAGCATAGTTTCGGCACCTCTCATACCATCAATTCCAAAATGGCCTAAATAAGTTTCTGGAGTAATCCAGTATAAATCTACTTTTTTACGAATACCTTTTTTGCGTAACCATTCTTCCATATTAAAAAGAAATTCATAACCTGCTCCCATACATCCGGCAAATTGTGTTGCCCCAACAACAATAGGTCCCGGATTATTGACAAAGTCTTCCAGTTTCTTTCTTATTTCCATTGCACCATTAGGTGTGCCGATATAATACCCGAATTCTTTTAACCCCGGAACGACATCATAATTTACTTTAGGACCCGTTGCTATTACCAGTTGGTCATATGAATAGCTGCCTTTAGTAGTAACAACGGTTTTAGTGCCGGGGTCTATGGTAAGTGCTTCTGCATGTACAAAGTCAATTCCTTTTTTTTGAAATATCACATCTTTTTTAACGGTGATGTCTTTAAGTTCTCTTCTTTTAAAAGGAACCCATATTAATGAAGGGATAAATAGAAAGACAGGAGATTTATCAATTACAGTAATATCAACTTCTTTGCCCAGTTTTCTTTTTAATTCTAATGCTGCTGTGAATCCTGCAAAACTTCCACCTATTATTATCGTTTTCATAAAACAACTTTTATAGCACAAAGCTATTTTGAGGTTGTTCTTGTGGGTGTGATATTAGTCACTAAAGAGGGTAGTTGCATCAGAATCATAATGATGCATGACGTTACTCAGGTCAATAGCCTGTACATAAAAATAAAACTGGCTGTGTGGAAAATTTATTGAGCGGCAGTTTTGGTAGCCGTTTTATTTATGAGATAATACCCTCCAAATAAAATGGTAGAAAAGACTAACGTAGCTATAAGGCTTCCTCTAAAGAAAGGTAACCCATCGTTATAGCACATCATTAAGCCATCAAATGTTTTTGGTCTGTGCCAGCCACCACTACCAAGCCAAACCTGGAAATTAGACAAGAGAAAATAAATTACCGGAGCTGTTACAGCACCTAATCCAATTTGAAGTACATTTTTTTGGTTGATGAAAAATCCAACAATGGTTAATAAACCAAAAAGAATATAATTAATTAACTGGCCTGAATAAAATCCTGGTGTATTGCCAATACCTGTTGTATAAAGTATTTCAAACAACCCATCAGAAATAAACATAGAAAGAAGTGGAAGCAGGAAAGCCAGCTTTTTATCCTTTATTACCGAACCTCCGAAAATGGCCATGGCTATTTGTGGAGCAAATCCCCATAAACTTTCGGGCCTTGGCAATATCCTGTAAACAGCCGCTACTACTATCAATAATAAAAAGGAATAAATAATTGGTTTATTAATCTTCATCTTGTTCCGTTTGTGTCTGCAAAAATAGCCAAATAAAGTTCCTGTTCAATTTTTTATATAGCCACTTTTCTACATGCTGTGGATAAGGATTTACGTCTCTTTAACGGTTATTAT
>JBLMVP010000452.1:0-8396 GCA_050256755.1 Sphingobacteriales bacterium
AATGCTTAAACCCCGTTTATGTAAAGGCAAATCTTGCTTGCTATTTAAAAATTTCGTTTAACAAACCGGCCAAACGTATTCCCCCTTTCAGCAATTGCCGATCAATGGTTTCAATATTTTCAAAATTGTAGCGGAAACTTAATTTCTGGTCGGGTTGTGTAATTCCGCTGTAAATTTTATCTGCTAACTGGTAAGATTCATAAAACCATTCTGTAATGGATTGCTTTTGCAAAGCTCTTCTTTCTGTCAGCGTGGAATGATTGATGCTGGCAGTAAATTCTGTATAACTCAATTTTTGAAATTCAATCAGTTTATCATCCCATACACTGTGCAGGTTAGTGGGTTCATTAAACCACAATACTTTTATTTTATTACCACCCTGGTCTTCTGCACGGCTTACATGCATGGGCTGGTGCACATCTCCTGCAAGATGGATAAGCAGGTGTAAATACATTTTCTTTTTATCAGCAGCAAGATGTTTCTTTTTTAATTCTTTTATTAAAAAATTTAGTTTGGTATATGCATCCGTGGTTGTATCGCTTTGCAGGTATGCAGCAAAATCGGTGTAATTCATTCCGGCTTTAATATTGATATAATGCCAGGCGTTCAGGTAATTCATGGTAGAATCTGATTTTACAAAATCAGCCCAGTTACTGGCGATAGCAACCGACTCGGTTCCTAAAATTGCTTTAATGGCCAGCTTTGCCTTTTGGGTAAGATAGGCATTTGCAATTTCTCCTACTACCCGGTGACCGGTTGGCCCCCAGGCAAAACTGTTGATGGATACTGTTATTAACAAAGCAGCAGCAACTATTTTTTTAATTAATGTCATACGTTGTGGTTGTAGCACAAAATTAAGGTTCGCAAAATACTTTACTGATTAAATCTTTGCTGATGTTTTACATTTGATATAAACAGCCATGATGCTGCCATTCATCTAATCCAAAACTACTCTTAACAAAACTAACTGTCCTCTTCTTTACTTTTCAGCAGGACAGTAATTGAATATTTCACAGCTTACCATTAATTTCAGGTTATGAATACACTCAGCATCGCCATCATACAGCACAAGCCCGTTCATTTAAATCTTACGGAGAGTTTGAAAAAAGCATTGCAGTTAATTAAAGAAGCCGTTAAAAACAAAGCACAATTAATTGTATTTGGAGAAACATGGCTGAGTGGTTACCCCGCATGGATTGATCATTGCCCGGAAATTGCAATATGGGATAATGAAGCAACAAAAGAAATATTTGCGCTGATGCATGCAAACAGTTTGGATGTTAACAGTGAAGAGATGAAAGCCCTGTGTGATTTGGCAAAGGAGCTTTCTGTTGTAGTTTGTATGGGTTTTAATGAAAATGTAAATAACGGCCCTGGCAGTGGCACTATTTATAATTCTTTTGTTATTATAAATGATATGGGAGAAATAGCCAATCATCACCGCAAATTAATACCCACTTTTAATGAAAAACTATTATACGGAAATGGTGATGCAGCCGGTTTAAAAACAGTTGAAACAAAATGGGGGAAAATGGGCGGTTTAATTTGCTGGGAACATTGGATGCCGCTAAGTCGTCAAGCCCTGCATAATGAAAATGAAATCATTCATATTGCTTTATGGCCAACCGTCCACGATATGCACCAGGTGGCGAGCCGTCAGTATGCGTTTGAGGGTAGATGTTTTGTTATTGCTGCCGGGCAAATGATGCAGGCGAAAGATATTCCTTTTTCATTAACTCTTCCTGAGCACTTAAAAAAAGATCCTGATAAATATATTCTCAATGGCGGCAGTTGTGTTATTGATCCAAAGGGGAACTTTTTAATGCAACCACAATTTGCCAAAGAAGAAATACTGTATTGTACCATTAATAATTTTGCTTCGGCTATCAAAGAGAAACTTACTTTAGATGTTTCCGGTCATTATAACCGCTGGGATATTTTTGATTTTACTGTGAACAGAACCCGGAAAAATTAATTCAGTTTTTTGTTAATTATCCGGCAGGCTTCCTATTACCAGTAAAGTAATTTGCCAAAAAAATTACTTGGTTAAATTAAGTAAGGTAGTACTGATAACAATTATTGCGTGTTGCAGCCTGTAAAGTGTAATAGCCCAGCAAAAAGAAGAGAAGAATACAGAGGACAAGCTGCATCACCGGCTATCCTTAATTATTTCCCATGCCCATATTCCCGTAGCAAACAAAGTAAATGATGACAAAAAAACATTTATTGCTGCCTCTCTTGGAATAAATTATGAATTATGGTTTAACTGCAATTTGGCTGTTGGTTTGCATAACGACCTTTTAATGGAATCTTTTAATGTGGAAACAAAACCAGGTGGCGCAATTTTAAAAAGAGAATTCCTGCTTGTAAGTGCATTGGTTGCTCTTTACAAGCCAGCAAAACACTGGTCATTTTTTACCGGCCCTGGAATAGAATTCGGGAAGAATGAAAATTTCACAGTTATTAAGACCGGGGTGGAATATGAAATTGAATTACCTAAAACCCGGGAAATTGGATTTGGTTTGGATTATGATTTTAAACTAAAAGGATATAACTCCTGGCTGATTGGAATTGGTATTAGCAAAATATTTTAATGCATACCACTAAACCTCTTCTATTTTCCTTTTTTCTTAGTGGATGTTTCCTTTGAATCTGTATTGTAGAGTTCATAATCTTTTACCACTCTTAATACTTCCGCCACACCCCATGCCTGTGCCATACAACCGCGGGGGTGATGTGGTTCGTCAGCATCAAATATTTCAGAAACAGAACCAATACACCCTTCATTCAAATGATACGTAAAATCATCAACCACCTTCATCGCTTCCACCCTTCCTTCCATACCTTGTACCTTCATCACAGCATCAACATATGCTCCCAACAACCAACTCCATACCGTTCCTTCATGATAGGAGGAATCTCTATGCCACTGGTTGCCACCATATATGCCCACATAATGTGTATCACTTTTTGGTAAACTCTTTAATCCAACGGGTGTATATAAATTTTCTTTTACCACGTTTAAAACAGCCTTCGCTTTCTTTTTATCATCAATTAAAGCAAAAGGCAGACTGATAGCAAAAAGCTGGTTTGGTCTTATTTCGGTATTGGGAACACCGTTTTCATTGATATCATCATACAAATATTTCCCATCCTCATACCAAAACAATTGATTAAATGACTCTTTTGTTTTTTCTGCCCTGGCTAAAAAATCTTTTGCAATATTTTTTTCTTTATTCACTTTAAGAAGCTCACTGTAAATGCAAAGAGCATTATACCACAAAGCCTGAATTTCTACCGGCTTACCCATACGAGGTGTAACCACCCAGGTGCCAATTCTTGCATCCATCCATGTTAACTGCTGACCTTCTTCCCCCGAGTACAATAAACCGTCTTCCGTAGCATGAATATTATATCTTGTTCCTTTATAATGCCAGTCAATAATATCCTTAAGCACTGGTAAAATTTCATTTAGTACAAAATCTTTATCACCACTAGCCAGTAAATATTTATAAATGGCGATAAAATACCATAGTGTACCATCCACATTATTATATTCCGGGGGGTCTTTTTCCTGGAAACGGTTGGGTAACATTCCCATACTTACACTATGTGCAAAAGCTGCGAGAATTTTCTTTGCATCTTCAAAACGTCCGGTACTCAAGGTAAGTCCGGGTAAACTGATCATTGTATCACGACCCCAATCATTAAACCAATGGTATCCTGCAATCACTGTCTTTAACGTTTCTTCTCTTTTTACAATAAACTGATCGGCGGCTAAAACTAATTGCTGAAGTGTTTCATCAGCAGGCTGGTCTTTCAACAATTCTTTTCTTCTGTTTTCTTCTTTTTGTAATAGATCATGAGCATCTCTTCCTCCAGGGTTTTCAGTTGAGATGATAACACCTAATGAATCACCTTCTTTTAAAGTGACAGATAATACACCATGATTAAATAAATCTTCTGTATAATCCAATCCGCGGTATTTCTCTACACTGTATTTAAAATTATTAAACCATCTTGGTGTATGCTCATAAGATGAACCCGGCACATTGATAAATACATTCACATTTCCATCGGGCTGATTATGAAAAATACCATTATTAAAATCAACATCCCAATGCATTTGCGGGCCAGCATGATTTATTGAATGATAACCCCTGGCTGCCATCAATGGCAGCAACTCTAATGTAAACGCAGTTGGCGCTTTTACCACATCATAAATAACCACCACGGTATTTTCATCATGAATCATGGCGATGGTTTTCTTTAACTGAATACCCTCTGCATCATAAATCCATTGCGGAAATAATTTTTTAGCGAAACTGCTGAGATAATGATGCCCATTTGGATGAATCACGTCACCATCAAAAAGATTGCAACCAAGCTCAATTCTTTTATCATTTACCACAATGGTTTCATCCAGTTTGGATAGCAACACCATCCTGTCTGTTGGAGGATTGATAGCTGCTACAAACAAGCCATGATAACGGCGGGTATGCGCACCAATGATTGATGAACCGCTCCAGCCACCTAATCCATTTGTTTCTAAATACTCATGCTGTGCAGCATCTTTAAAATTTTGCAAAACGGCTTTATCTTTTTTTAGTTGCATGTTATTATTTTTTATTTCACGCAAAGAGAGTAAGTAGCAAAATTATCTTTGCTTCTTTGTGAAAACCTATTGGCTTTGCGTGATTTTTTTGTTGATTAAGAAACCGGGTGATGAAGTGTGCGACGTAACAACAGTCTTATGCCTGCATTGCCGCCGGCTCTATCGTTGCTTCTTTTTCTTTATTAAATGAACTGATACTGTTTATCAACTCGGCAATCACACCCGTCCACCCTGTTTGATGAGATGCACCTACACCTCTTGCTGTATCACCATGGAAGTATTCATAGAATAACACAAGGTCTTTAAAATGTTCATCACGGTAAATATCATAATAATCATTTACTGGTCGGTTACCATTTTCATCTTTGCGGAAAGTTGATATCAAGCGCATGGATATTTCATTGGCTACTTCATGCAGTAACATAGCATTGCCCGCTCCGGTAGGGAATTCAACTTTGCACTCTTCCTTATAATATTCGCAATACTGGTACAATGCTTTTACAAGCAGAAAATTCATCGGCATCCATACAGGGCCACGCCAGTTACTGTTACCACCAAACAAAGAAGATGTTCCTTCGCCGGGCTGGTAATCCAAACCAAATTCCTGTCCATCTATATTGACTGAATAGCCATGCTCATGAATTTTTGAAATAGAACGGATTCCCCCTTTACTTAAAAATTCATTTTCATCTAATAATGCTTTTAATAATTTTTCTAATCTTTCTCTTGGAACGAGTGATAATAAAATATCATCATGTTCTTTTAGTTCTTCAATTACCAGGTATTGATTATTTTTTTCCCGGTATTTCTGAAACCATTTTAAACGGTTATAAAAATCAGGAACTTTTGCCAGCAACTCTTTCTTCAACACAAATACAGAGAATAAAGTTGAAAGTCCCACCAGCGAACGAACCTTGACCGGAATATATCTTCCATCAGGCATTGATAGTACATCATAGAAAAAGCCTTCTTCATCATCCCAGCTTCCTGTCCAGTTTTCTCCAATGCGATTTAGAGATTCTGCTATATAAACAAAGTGTTCAAAGAACTTAGTTGTTACATCTTCATACGCCGGGTTGTATTGAGAAATTTCCAATGCCATCTCCAGCATATTTAAACAATACATGGCCATCCAGCTTGTGCCATCTGCCTGTTCAAGATGACCACCTCCGGGAATTGTATTACTTCTGTCAAAAACTCCAATATTATCTAATCCTAAAAATCCACCTTCAAATACATTGTTGCCTTTGCTATCTTTTCTATTTACCCACCAGGTAAAATTGATTAACAGTTTTTGAAATACTCTTTCCAAAAACTGTATATCAGCCTTTCCTGTTTTTGCTTTATCAATTTTATATACCTGCAAACAGCTCCACGCATGTACGGGAGGATTTACATCACTGAATGCCCATTCGTATGCAGGTAACTGACCATTAGGATGCATATACCATTCCCGCAAAAACAAAATCAACTGGCTCTTGGCAAAATCAGCATCTACCATACTCAAAGGCACACAATGGAAAGCCAAATCCCATGCTGCATACCATGGATATTCCCACTTATCAGGCATGGAAATAATGTCCTCATTATTTAATGAATGCCATTGATGATTGCGTCCGTATTTTCTTGCTTCAGGTGGTGCTGGCTGACCAGGATCACCATTTAACCAACGGGGAATATCAATATTAAAATATTGCTTACTCCACAACATACCGGCAAATGCCTGTCGTTGTATATTGAATAACTCTTTTTCAGTTGCGGTAGTTACTCCTTTATAAAATTCATCAGTTTCAGCAATCCTGTTTTTAAATACTTCATCAAAAGAAATATCAAATGGATCTTTATCAATATAATGTTTGCTTAAACGGAGTTTTATTGTTACGGTTGATTGTGCTGCAATATTATATTCATACATCGGTGGCAGTTTGGTTCCTTCTTTCTTTTCTTCCAGCCAGTCAAAACGATTTTCTTTTATTGCTGTATGAAATGCATCTTTTACATAGGGAGACGGATTAGTTTGCCCATACAGACGTTCTGTATTAGTTTCGTTTTCAGTAAATAAAGTACGAACTGGTTTTTCGAAATAGAAATGATAATCTCCCTCCCAGTAATGGTCTGCTTTAGCATGACCATATCCTTCTCCTCCATCTTTTAAATAAATCATTGGTTTTTCATGCATCAATCCAAAACTCCATAAGTTCCGCAACCAAAGTGTTGGTAATGCTGCTACATACGCTGATTGATTACCCCGATTATGAATAGTGATACGGATTAAAATATCTTCTGTATCATTCTTAGCATATTCTGTAAATACATCAAAATATTTATTATCATTAAACACACCGGTATCCAGCAATTCATACTCTTTTTCAAATTTATTGCGGTTGCGGTTGGTGTTCACCAAATCTTCATAAGGAAATTCAGCCTGTGGATACTTGTACAAATGCTTCATGTACGAATGTGTAGGTGTATTGTCTAAATAATAATACAACTCCTTTACATCTTCACCATGATTGCCTTCGTTACCAGTTAATCCAAACATTCGCTCTTTTAATATCGGGTCTTTGCCATTCCATAAAGCCAATGCAAAACAAATATGCTGCTGATCATCACTGATGCCCGCAATACCATCTTCACCCCAGCGATATACTTTACTCCGGGCATGGTCATGCGGAAAATAATCCCATGCTTCGCCATGTTCACTGTAATCTTCCCGCACAGTTCCCCATTGGCGTTCGCTTAAATACGGGCCCCATTTTTTCCATTTATTTTCCTCCAATCGTTTTTGTTCTGCATTCATGGTTATTATTCTTTTATGTACTTAACTTTTGTACTACCATTAAATTTTGGTTGTGTCACTCACTTCTACCGCAACAACTCTATTCGCCATTTTAATTTTTTGTTTTCAATCCTCCGCTATCTTAACCATTATCCTCAAATCCAGGATACAAGGTCATTCCACCATCTACAAATAACGTTGTTCCATTTACATAATCAGCATCATCACTGGCTAGCCATACAGCTGCCTTGCCAATATCCTCTACTTTCCCAACTCTTTTTTGCGGAATTAATTTTAATAATTCCTGCAGGTGCGCCTGTGTGTCCCATGCATCATGATTGATAGGTGTGGCAATAGCACCCGGTGCAATAGAGTTAATACGAATCATATGAGGTGCAAATTCCTGTGCTATCGTTTTCATCATCAGCATAACACCACCTTTCGAAGCTGCATAGTTTGCATGACCAGCCCAGGGAATAACTTCGTGTACACTGCTCATACAGATAATTTTTCCTGCGGCTTTTGATTTCCCGTTTACTCCACGACGTAAAAATTCCTTAATCGCTTCCCTGGCACATAAAAACTGACCGGTTAAGTTTACACCTAATACAAAATTCCATTGGTCTAATGTCATCTCTGTAAACGGCGCATCTTTTTGCAAACCCGCGTTGTTTACTAAAATATCCACCGTGCCGAATTCTGCAATTACATCGGCAAACATTTGCTTTACTTCATCTTCTTTACTCACATCACATTTGTACGCTATTGCCATTCCACCATCAGCTTTAATTTCTTCCACTACTTTTTCAGCCATGGTTATTCCCTGTAGTATTGGATAATTGACTACTACGATAGCGCCTGCATTAGCCATTTCTTTGGCACAACCTGCACCAATACCGCTGCTGGCGCCGGTTATTATTGCTACCTGTCCTTCTAATTTTCTTTTTTCCATTGTTCGCTTTTTTAGTATAAATAATTTATTAATGATTTTTGTTTTTTATA
>JBLMVP010000453.1:0-4245 GCA_050256755.1 Sphingobacteriales bacterium
GTATGGATTGTATTATATACCTGCCGGTAACTATGAGTTTAAAGCAGCCATCAACAATAAATGGGATGAAAACTATGGTTTGAATGGCCAACTCAACGGCCCTAACATTCCACTAAACCTAACTAATTTTTCAAGAGTAGCTTTCCGGTATAATCCGACAACACATATTACTACCACCTCCATCATCAATAACAGCATTACGCTAGCCGGTAGTTTCCAGAGTGAATTGGGTTGCAGCGGCGACTGGATGCCCGATTGTTATTTCAGCTCCTTAAATTATAACCAGGTGGTGAATGTATGGGAAGGAACTTTTATAATACCGCAGGGAAATTATGAATTTAAAGTAGTAGTGGATAATAACTGGACAGAAAATTATGGCATAGGTGGAGTACTAAACGGGCCTAATTACCCATTAAATATCTCAACAGTTAGCCGTGTGAATTTTACTTATTATCCTGCTTCACATATTGTGTCATATGTAGTTGAACCTATTACAGTAGTGATACCCGGAGATTTTCAAAGTGAGTTAGGTTGTACACCAGTAACCTATATTAATGGTGACTGGGAACCTGCCTGTGATTTTACCAGGCTTACTTATGACCCTGTACAAAAATTATTTATTGATACATTCCCAATAGGAAAAGGACATTGGGAATATAAAGTGGCTATTAACAATTCCTGGTATGAAAACTATGGCTTGTATGGACAAAGAGATGGTCCAAACATTCCGCTGGATTTACCTTTTGACTGCCATGTTATATTTAAGTATGATCCTATCAGTCATTATGTATTTATAGATTATGCTACTTCTGGTGTTTGTGTCAATAAATTTTATGATGCTAATGTAAATGGGTATATGGATTATGGCGAAGTTCCAATGGAAACTGTGTCCTTTACTTTAACAGGTAAAGATATTACACTCACACAAAGCTCCGGCAGTGATGGCAAAACCTGCTTTACCAATTTACCAGTTGGCATTTATTCAGTAAAAGAAACGGTGCCATCAGGTTATATAAGCAGCACACCGGATTCACAAGTAGTGTATTTAGGTGCACCGGCTAACTTATATTTTGGCAATGTTTGTTTAGGCCCTGGTGGTACAAAGGGTATGGGGTTCTGGTCAGATAAAAATGGCGAAACAGCATTAAACAATTCAGGTAAAATAGAAGACGCATTGTGGTGGCTGCGTTATTGGAGTTTGCGTAATGCAGATGGAACAGATTTCGATCCTTATACTTATGCCCAGTTAAAAACATGGATGCAGGGCGCCAATGCAAAAAACATGACTTATATGCTTTCTGCACAATTGGCCACCATGTACCTGAATATAGAAATGGGTTATGTAAACTATAACAGTATTATCTATACGCCGGGTTGTGGCTTTACGGGCAATGGTAATTTTATGGATGTGTATGCATTAATATGGTACACTAATTATTATTTATTGTATAAAACAACTTCAACAGGCAAAGATCCCGATAGGGCATATCTTGAATGCCTGAAAAACGGTTTTGACAATGCCAATAACAATTTAACCTTCGTACAACCACAACCATGTGGTGCCACTATCGTTACTGTTGCTGAACGCAGACCTGAAGTAGATGTGAAAATTATTTTACCGGAATCAGAAGCAAGAGTATGGCCAAATCCATCAAACAATTACTTTACAATTAGACCTGCCAATACATTGAAGGAGAAATTGTTCAGATAAGAGTTATGGATATTAATGGTAAACTAGTATATACCGGCGGTGGAGCCACTGATAAAAATTATCGTTTTGGAGATAAGTTCAGTCCTGGCTTATATTTTGTTGAAGTTATACAGAGTGGTAAACGTTCTACTATTAAAATAATAAAACAATAAACAGTACCAGGGGGAATAAATAAAGCCATCCCGCTCTATGCGGGATGGTTTTATGTTTATTGATGTTTGTACATATGTAAACTAAAATGATTAATTGTTTCAGATCAATTCAGTAACAATACCAGAAAAGGCAAAGCAATGAAAGTTTACAAGAGAACTTTCACTGTAAATAAAATCAATTACCTGTACTTTTAAGATATTCAATAATTTTCTTTTCTTCTGTTTCAGTAATATTTGTTCTTATGCGCATATGTGTTCCTATAATATCCCAGTTAACATTACTGAATTCACCAGGGCCTGGCGCATTGTGACACCTGCCACAATTTTCTCCCCACAGTTGAGTTCCTGTTTTATCTTTTATTTTTTGAGAAACTTCACAACTGCTGATTCCAATAGTCACAAAACCTGTTAGAAGAATTACAACACTGAGTATAGTTATCTGCTTTTTCATTTTTCAATATTTAATAGTTAAAAACCAAATACCAACTGGGCATAAAATGCATTATCTGTATCTTTTTCTTTTTGATAAGTTAATTTGATAACAGTATTCCATTTAAGCCAGTAATCAAGTGATAAAGCAAATTGATTGGTATCACTGCCTCCCCATGGTGCATCGGTTGGTCTCTTAAATTCAGAATAACGGGCAGCCAGTTCAATATTACGGAAAGCGTTTTTTAAATGTGCCGGCCGTATAGTAGCGGCAACGTAATAAGCAGTGGGTGTATTTTTAAAAGTATAGGTACTGCTGTCTTCTTTATAATATGTGGCATCATCTACTTTTTGATGTTTCCATTCAGCAATAACCCGAAAGTCACTTTTTATAGCTTTTAGATGTCCCCAGTAATTAAGATCAAATGCATGCATATTTACACCAACATTTTCATACGGAGTATTCTTTTCTCCTGTTTTGCTTTTAGTTTGAAACGAATAAGCAATTTCAAGGCTTGAATTAGAGAAAGGCAATAAGCCAATTCTTCCACCAACAGCCTTTGCATTATTATTGCCTGTATAACCTTCATATTCAAATTGTCCTGAATTGTCGGGATCGGTAAGTATTTGTGGCCCATTGGAAATGTAGAGTTCATAGTTTATTTTGGCGGTTTCTGTACCAAACCCTCCCCGGGCACCAACCCCAACTTCATTCATAGCTCCAATGCCCCCATCACCAAAACCTACCGGATCTGTACTGAAACGATTGATGAAACCTTCACCCATTCTTCCCCGGTAAGCGCCGAATTTAGGAAGAAACCTGCCCGCATGTAAAGTGAGATAGGGGTTAACAATATAAACCATGTTGGCATACTCTAATCCAATATCAAGAGTACCTTCGCCGGTTTCGAATTCCGGTTCTGCTTCTACAAAAAGCTTATCAGATATTTTCCATAAAAAAATGGGCTTGAAATTTACATCACCAAACTGACTGTTATTTTTATCATGGAAATAAATCATTTCGGCATTACCAAATATGGCAAAATTATTTTTTCCTTCTTTTACAGGTTCGTGAGGAGGGTTTAAAGCCAGCGTTGTATCCTCTATTGACTGAGCTTTTACAATACTGCTGCATAGCAGAAATAGAATGGTAATAAATTTATATTTCATAAAATTATTTTTTAGAAGTTTTTGCTAATGTGCGTATATAGTTTATTACCTGCCATCTTTGCAGTGGAGATAATGCTTTTTTGTAAGAGGGCATAGGGTTGTTACCTATAGTAATAATCCAGTAAAGCGCACCATCTGTTTGATTTTGTACAAAGGCCGATGTATGGTCTGCCGGTGGTTTTGGTAAACCGGGTGCAGCTATTCCATCCCCTTTACCTTTATCACCATGACAGGTAACACAAAGCTGTGTATATGTTTTTTTCCCACTTAAAATAGAAGCCTCATTTCCTTTTATTGGATTTTTAATAGTATCAGCTGATGGGGGAGAGGGAAATTTTCTTGTTTGGGCCTGCACTTTGATAAAACAAAATGCCATCAGAAACAACAACAACAATACCTTTCGTTTTTTTGACATGACAATAATTTTTGTTGAGGTAAAACTATCCGTGTAAAAAAATGAATAACATGATTACTGACATAGTCATTTATGATAACGATCAAGATTGTATAAAAAACAAGTTATTCTATTGTTAACGGCTGAATATTTTATTGTTAATTAAATAAAATAGCTTAAATGAATAGAGTTAACTACAATCAGTCATTGTTATTAAGTTAATTTTTCATTGCTTCTATGCTGCTCGTACAATCAACAGGAAATGGTTCCCATTTAAACAAAAAATAAAATTTCGGATAACTGTTTTGTATCATAGCAGTACCAGTTTAGCTATTTTAATTAAAAGGATATTTTTTATTATTAAATATTTAACTTTCCGGTTATAAAAG
>JBLMVP010000454.1:0-11559 GCA_050256755.1 Sphingobacteriales bacterium
TATCTGAAATGAAATTGATGAATTTATAAAATAGACTTGAAAATATTTTTTTAAGTAAGGGGATTGACTGCGTTTTTTGTCTTTGAGTAGTAACAATATCATATCCATTAACTAAATTTTCCAGTATCACCGGAATACAGGAGGCTGGGTGTTGCAAATCCCCATCCATAGTAATAATTATCTCGCCTAATGCGTAATCCATGCCGGCCATAATTGCGTTTTGGTGACCAAAGTTTCTGGAAAGGGAAATACATCTAACTCTTGTATCAGTTATTGCCAGAGACTGGATTTCAGAAAAGGTTGTGTCGCTACTACCATCATCTACCCATAATAGCTCAAAATCATCCGGGCAGTTTTTTTTCACTTCATGATATAAAGGAAAAATATTGTCAGCCTCATTAAATACGGGAACTATGATGGATACTTTAGGCATAATATATTTTTATAGCCGTTACGAACTGTTAAAAATACAAATATTAGAATAAGCATTCAATTTCCCTCTGCAATCAGGAAAATAATCTTTTAAAAGCTGAAAATTTGTTTCGGAAGGACAACTAAAAGTTTATCATTTCCTTCACAAGATATAAAGGTCTCCTGCGTGTGTCGTGCATGGAGATGTTGACCAGTTTGAAAATCATCACGGTTAAAAATAATTGCATAATGCTTACCAGTAAATTCAGCGCAATATGCAGATAACTGGCTTTATAACTGCTTCCGGGAGAAAGCAATTGCCATAAAGGAACATTAAGTAAAGTAATGATTATGGATAAGCCGATAATTGCGGTGATGAATTTAACCAGGTTGGGGTTAAACAATATAATTTTATTGAGTTCAGTTGCTAATTGCTGGCGCAGCGAATATTTTGTTTCACCATGTTTCCTTTCACTGGTGGTAAAATAAATGACTTCTGATTTATAACCAATCCAGTTAAAAATGCCTCTTAAAAAAGTTTCCTTCTCTTTAAACTGGAGTACACTATCCAGCACTTTTTGATTAAAGGCCCTGTAATCAGTAAGGTTTTCTTCAATTTTTGTTTCAGAAAAAAAGTTAGCGAATTTGTAAAATAACTTTGTAAATGTTTTTTTAAACCAGTTTGTTTTCTTTGTGCAATTTCTTTTGGTAAAAACAATATCTGTTCCCTGGTCTAATTTTTCAATCATTTTAGGAATTAGGGAAGGAGGGTGCTGCAAATCCCCATCCATAGTAATAATATATTCACCACTGGCATAGTTAAGACCGGCAAGCATAGCATTTTGATGGCCAAAGTTTCTGGATAGAGAAATACATTTAATCTTTTCTTCATGAAAAGATAATTGCTGTATTTCCGCTAAAGTTTCATCAGTGCTGCCGTCATCAACCCATAATAATTCAAAATTTTCAGGGCAATGTTTTTTTATCTCGTAAAAAAGCGGGAGAATATTGTCGGCCTCATTATAAACAGGTACTATAATTGAAATTCTGGGCATGGACATTGGTTTGGTTTTCATAATTCATCAATACAGTGTTAAACTGTCCTGATGAAATGTTGGATACGGTGCTTATATATAAACGCAGAGTGGTCTTTGATAGTTTGTTATTTTTGACCGATTTTAAGCACCAGTAATTTTACTGCTAAACGAGTACTTGTTGGACGCGGGAGACATATTTGCCTATTACATCAAATTCCAGGTTCGCTTTATCACCTGTTTTTAAATGCTTTACATTAGTGTATTCATATGTATATGGAATAATGGCTACTTCGAATGATGTATTGGAAATATTAAAAGCTGTTAAACTAATTCCATTTACAGTAATAGATCCCTTTTCGATAATTAAAGCGGCAAATTGTTCGGGGTAAGCAACAATAAACTGCCAGCTCCCGCCTTGCTCCTTTCTGCTTAGTATTGTACCGGTAGTATCTACATGACCCTGTACTAAATGTCCATCTAAACGTCCATTAAATGATAAACACCTTTCCAGGTTAATGATTTTACCTGTTTCCCAATCTCCCAAATTCGTTTTTTCAAGAGTTTCTAATACAGCTGTTACCCTGTGCTGGTTATCTTTTATTTCTTCCACAGTAAGGCACACACCATCATGAGCTAAGCTTTGGTCAACTTTGAGTTGATGGGATAAGAGGGATGCCACCCAGAAACTCTTATTAGTACCGTTTTTATATATCTCTGTGATAGTCCCGGTTGATTCTATGATGCCTGTAAACATAATTGTAAACAAAATTCGTGTTTTTTATTGTTTGATTTCAGAATTTCAAAAATTTGATGTTTCTTTGCGTCCCATTTAAAAAGCATTAAAGGAGGTATATTATATGTTAATTATCGATTCAAAAGATTGCGAAAACATTGACAAAGCGCTTAAAAAGTATAAGAAGAAGTTCGAAAAAGCAAAGATTCTGCTACAGTTAAGGGAACGTCAGTCTTATACAAAACCATCTGTTAAGCGTCGTGGTGAAGTGTTGAAAGCTGTGTACAAACAGAAGCTTTCTACAGGTGAGATTGAAGGATAAGCCTCTTTTCCTCAAATAGTTGACTGATAGCTGTATTGTTTTACTAACTTTATGGCTATCAGTTTTTTTATGCCCTTACTAACCAATAGTCCAATACAGTCCTTTATTGATTATCTCAAGTTTGAGAAGCGGTATTCTCAACACACCATTATTTCCTATCAAAACGATCTTGAACAATTTTTTTCCTATCTCAAAAGTCAATATGATTCTCCTTCTCTTAAAGATATTACTCATTCTTTAATCAGGAGTTGGGTGGTTGAGTTGATGGAAGATGAAATGATGGCAAAAAGCATTAACAGGAAAATATCCACTCTTCGTTCATTTTTTAAATACCAGCTTAAGCTAGAAGCAATTGATAAAACACCGATGACCAATATTGTGGCGCCGAAAATTGGTAGGCGGTTACCTGTTTTTGTGAAGGAAGAAGATACCCGGCAATTAATTGAATCTTTAACTACCGCCACAGAAGATTGGAAAACCCTAAATGCAAAAATGTTGATTGTCCTTTTTTATGCTACAGGAATGCGTTTGAGCGAACTGATTACTCTTAAAGAAAACCAGGTTGATAAGTCAAAGTCCTCTATTAAAGTGCTGGGAAAAGGTAACAAGGAAAGGGTGATACCGGTAACTAAAGAAGTATTGGAGATTATAGAAGATTATAAAAGCGAGAAAAGAAAACATTTTGTCGGAAGAGATGAAATATTGCTCGTAACAGAGAAAGGCAAAAATATATACCCTAAATATGCCTACCTGTTG
Organism: Sphingobacteriales bacterium; assembly: GCA_050256755.1. Taxonomy (GTDB): domain Bacteria; phylum Bacteroidota; class Bacteroidia; order Chitinophagales; family Chitinophagaceae; genus AWTP1-9. The sequence goes on from JBLMVP010000454.1 coordinate 3,260, forward strand.
GTCAAAAAATATTTGGGAGAACAAGCTAAAACACTTGATAAGAAAAGCCCACATGTTTTGCGGCACACTTTTGCAACACATTTAACCAATAACGGAGCTGATTTAAATGCCGTTAAGGAATTATTAGGTCATTCCAGTTTAGCAGCTACTCAAATCTATACACATAATACTATCGAAAAATTGAAGGATGTTTACAAGAAAGCACATCCTAAAGCATGAGTTTAAATTTTTCCCCAAGTTATTAAACAATAAAATTTTGTGATTTTTTTTCTTGAAATTCTGATGCTGATGGCTTAACTTCATAACCACAGTAAAACCCTTGCCTATGTAGGTATTAATTACTCTTCAGTTCTTTATTTATTGATTATTCACAAGATTAAAAAAGAGTTTCTATGAACATTAACATTCAAACTGTACATTTTGATGCTGACACAAAATTGATTGACCACGTAAACAAAAAACTTCAAAAACTCAAAAGCTTTAACGACCGTATCCACCAGGTGGATGTATTTCTAAAACTCGACAACGTTGTACACCAAATCAAAGACAAGATTGCAGAAATTAAAGTAGCGGTGCCGCGCAAACAGTTCTTTGTAAAACAAACCTCCAAGTCATTTGAAGAGTCCTTTGACACCGCATTGGATTCAGTCATTGCTCAAATAAAAAAACAAAAAGAAAAACAATATCAAATTTAAAAAATTCAGTCCCGATCCGTCGGGACTTTTTCATTTCAGGGGGTTACCCTTTTTAAAATTCAGTATCAATGAAAAAATAGCTATGCGTTATTCTTTTCCCTTCCTGGCTTTATTATTGTCGGGTTGTAATCCTAAAGAAGATTTTTCTTTCAAAAACAGGAAGCTCTCGTCCAGTCAAATTCATGCAATTTATTTACAACCTTTCGGTCAAATGGATGAAATTTTGATTGAAAATATTTCACAAAAACTTAGCGACTCACTTAATGGTCAAATTAATATTCTCCCGGCTATATCATTTCCTCAAAATGCCTATTATACACCCAGGAAAAGATTTATAGCAGACAGCATAATAATGTATTTGCAAAACAAAGCCGGAAGTGATAAATACTTCATAGGTCTGACGAATGCAGATATTTCAACTTTTGACGAAGGAAAAGGTAATTGGGGCATTATGGGTCTGGGTTATCAGCCGGGAAATGCATGTGTGGTTTCTTCGTTCAGGCTAAATACAAAAAATAAAAAACTACAGGAAAGATTCTATAAAGTGGCGGTACATGAACTGGGGCATAATTTCGGGTTGAGTCATTGTGATAATGCTGGTTGTTATATGATGGATGCCGATGGTAAAATGAAAATGGATGAGGAGCATTTTTTCTGTAAAAAATGCCGGTATTTTTTGATGCAAAAATCATTTTTTAAATAAAAATAATTCAGCTAATAATTCATTTATCCACAAGTCGTTTGGATACTTTAAAAATTTCTTTTTCAAAATTTTTGTATTTGACATTTTCACTTACCTTTGCCTTCCCAAAAAAATACGGTGGATACGTGTGTAATAATGGGAAGTTCTTTACAGCACTGCATTTCAAAAGATTTTGACTGGCAGTAAAAGTAAAATTGCCACTTTAGCTCAGTTGGTAGAGCAGCTGATTTGTAATCAGCAGGTCGTTGGTTCGAGTCCGACAAGTGGCTCTGACCATTTCAGATTTTGGATGATTGTTAATGATCTTCATTATCTAATTAAGTTAAAAAGGGTAAGTAGCCAAGTGGCCAACGGCAACAGACTGTAAATCTGTCCTCTTCGGAGTTCGGTGGTTCGAATCCATCCTTGCCCACAGTTCTTTAAAAATTGAAATCTTGAATCAGCAATTAAAAAATTGCTTTTTTCAAAACTAATTGCGGGAGTAGCTCATTTGGTAGAGCGATAGCCTTCCAAGCTATAGGTGGCGAGTTCGAGCCTCGTCTCCCGCTCAGTTTAAGTTGTCAGATGAGAGATGACAGATGACAGGTTTGTTCTACTGTCAGCTAACAACGGTCAACTGTCAACAGTTTTTGACAAGCCGTTGTAGCTCAGTGGTAGAGCACTTCCTTGGTAGGGAAGAGGTCGTGAGTTCGATTCTCACTAACGGCTCCATCTTTTATTTTTTTAAAGATGGATTTTGAAAAGAAAGATGAAGTGTGCGACGCAACAGAAGTTTCATTGTAGTTCTGCTGCTGATAACATGATAAATTAAAATTTTGTACATCCACAATTAAAAATGCATAACAATGGCAAAAGAGAGTTTTAAGAGGGACAAACCTCACGTTAACGTTGGTACCATCGGCCATATTGACCATGGTAAAACCACTTTAACTGCAGCTATTACTACTATCCTTGCAAGCAGGGGCATGGCAACAGCTAAAAAATATGATGAAATTGATGCTGCTCCAGAAGAAAAGGAGAGAGGTATTACTATCAACACGGCTCACGTGGAGTATCAGACAGCAAACCGTCACTATGCACACGTTGACTGTCCGGGTCACGCTGACTATGTGAAGAATATGATTACAGGTGCTGCTCAGATGGATGGTGCTATCCTTGTAGTTGCTGCAACTGATGGTCCTATGCCCCAAACTAAAGAACATATTCTTTTGGCCCGCCAGGTAGGTGTTCCCCGCATGGTGGTATTTATGAATAAAGTTGATTTGGTTGACGATCCAGAATTGCTGGAACTCGTGGAAATGGAAATTCGTGAATTATTGAGTTTCTATGGTTTTGATGGTGATAATACACCAATTATTAAGGGTTCTGCAACTGGTGCATTAGCTGGTGATGAAAAGTGGTTGAAAGCTATTGATGAATTAATGGAAGCTGTTGATACCTATATCCCATTACCTCCCCGCCCGGTTGACCAACCATTCCTGATGAGTGTTGAGGACGTGTTCTCAATTACTGGTCGTGGTACTGTTGCTACAGGTCGTATTGAAAGAGGTCGTATTAAAGTAGGCGAGGGTGTTGAAATTGTAGGGTTAATGGAAGCCCCATTAGTTTCAACTGTAACTGGCGTTGACATGTTCCGCAAATTGCTGGATGAAGGTGAGGCAGGCGATAACGCAGGTTTATTGTTACGTGGTATTGAAAAAAACCAAATCCGTCGTGGTATGGTAATCTGTAAGCCAGGTTCTATTACTCCTCATACTGAATTTAAGTGTGAAGTTTACGTATTAAGTAAAGAAGAAGGAGGACGCCATACTCCGTTCTTCCAAAAATACCGTCCTCAGTTCTACTTCCGTACAACTGACGTTACAGGTGAGGTAGAATTAGCAGCAGGTACAGAAATGGTTATGCCTGGTGATAATACCTCATTAACTGTGAAACTGATTACCCCTATTGCGATGGAAAAAGGATTGAAATTCGCTATTCGCGAAGGTGGTCGTACAGTGGGTGCTGGTCAGGTTACGGAGATCCTGAAGTAATTGTTTAGAGCGATAAGCTTTTAGCTTTTACCGGAGGCTTTGCAAAAGTTTATTATATTTGCATCATATTCTAAAAGCTGTTTCGGGACAACCGGAATAGCTTTTAGCTTTCTACGGGCATAGTATAACGGTAGTACAGAGGTCTCCAAAACCTTCAGTCTGGGTTCGAATCCTAGTGCCCGTGCAGCTTAATTTGAAAAGCAGAAAACTTCAGAATATAAAGATTGATTTTTTGCTATTCAAGGTTTAAAATTATCAAACAAGAAATATGAATAAGGTAAGTGCATATTTTAAAGACTCATACAAAGAGTTGATGGAAAAAGTTAGCTGGCCTACATGGGCACAGTTACAACAATCAACGATGATTGTTTTAGCAGCCACTCTGTTAATTACTGCAATTGTATGGATAATGGATTTGGCTATTGCTAAAACTTTAGAATTAATCTACTCAATATTTTAACGATGGAAACTGTAAATACAACAGAAACTGCCACTCCGGATACCAAATGGTATGTGCTGCGTGTAGTTAGTGGCAAAGAAAAAAAGGTAAAAGAATACCTTGATAAAGAGATTTCACGTGGCGGATGGGATAAGATTGTAAAGCAGGTTTTTTTACCCGTTGAAAAAGTATATAAAGTACAGAATGGTAAAAAAGTAATGCGTGAAAGAAACTTCTATCCTGGTTATGTGATGATTGAAATTAGTGGTGGCAAATTAAACGATGATTTGCGCGATGCTATAAAAAATACATCTAATGTTATACATTTCTTAGGTAAAGAAGACCCAATTGCTTTGCGTAAAGCTGAAGTGAATAAAATGCTTGGCAAAGTAGATGAAATGGCTGATGCAAGTGGTATGACAATGAGCGAACCATTTATTGTGGGAGAAACCATTAAAATTATTGACGGACCATTTAATGACTTTAATGGAGTAATTGAAGAAGTAAATGATGAAAAGAAAAAATTAAAAGTTGCTGTAAAAGTGTTTGGTCGTGCCACACCTGTTGAATTAAATTATATGCAGGTGGAAAAGCTGGCTTAAAAAATATTTAATAATTAAGGAAACCTCATTTCGAAAGAGATGAGGTTTTTTTTGCCAGAATAAAAAAGGGATACAAAATCTGTATCCCTTTGGTCAAAATGTTTTTAATGGCAGTTACATAACATCTCCATTATCATTATTTTCCGCGGGTAATACAGGTGTTTCAGCTATTGCGGGAGATTCCATTGTTTCAAATAATGTTGGTGGCGCTGGTGGAGGTGTTGAGTTTGGTGCAGGAGCTATTCTAACTACTGCTTTTAGAGGCGCCACTTTTTTAACTGCTTTTTTTGGTGCTGCTTTTTTCTTTGGAACAGCTTTCTTTGCTTTCTTTGGAACAGCCTTCTTTGCTTTTTTAGAAACAGCTTTTTTCTTTGCCACTTTTTTTACAGCTTTCTTGGTTGCTTTTTTGGCAACTTTCTTTTTAGGAGCTGCTTTTTTTGCTTTTTTTGGAGCGGCTTTTTTCTTTGCTGCTTTTTTTACAGCCTTTTTAGCCTTTCTTGGAGCGGCTTTTTTGGCGGCTTTCTTCTTTTTTGCTTTAGCCATACAAGGAGGGGTTTAAAATGTTTTAGTAGTTAAATGTGTTAGTTGTTGAAAATTATAACAAGTATTTCAATTGAAAAATTTCTTTTTATAAAATATGACAAATTATTATTGATTCTGCTATGTCGCTGTTTGTTTTAATTACTTCCTAATGCTTGACCATGGCTGTTTTTGAGGGAAAACATAAAGTAATTTTTTTTCTTTATCTATTTGTAATAATCTGACATATTTCATTACCTTTGCTGCCCCAAAAGTTCTTTTAAGAAGAATGTATTGATTTGGGAGTTCAGCCAAAAGTTGAACGCTAACACCAAAAAAAGAAGAAAATGGCAAAAGAAATCACTGGCTATGTAAAGCTACAGTGCAAGGGTGGCCAGGCCAACCCAGCACCACCCATCGGACCTGCCTTGGGTTCAAAGGGTATTAATATTATGGAGTTCTGTAAGCAATTCAATGCTCGTACGCAGGACAAAATGGGAAAAGTTCTCCCTGTTTTAATTACAGTTTATTCTGACAAATCCTTTGAGTTTATTATTAAAACTCCTCCTGCTGCTGTGCAGTTGCTGGAAGCAGCTAAAATTCAAAGCGGTTCCAAAGAGCCTAACCGTCAAAAAGTAGGTAAAGTATCCTGGGCACAAGTTGAAGCAATTGCTAAAGACAAAATGCCCGACCTCAATGCTTTTACACTGGAAAGTGCAATGAGCATGGTGGCCGGTACTGCCCGCAGTATGGGATTAACTGTTGATGGTAAAGCCCCCTGGGAAAATTAATTATTCACTTTTAAACTGAATGAAAATGGGAATCGCTAAGAAAAGAAAAGCTGTGGCTTCAAAAATTGATAAAAACAAACAGTATTCACTAAAAGAAGCCTCCACTTTAGTAAAAGAAGTGAACACTACAAAATTTGATAGTTCTGTTGACTTACATATTCGCCTGGGTGTTGATCCGAAGAAAGCTGATCAGGCAATCCGCGGAACAGTGACCCTGCCACATGGTACAGGTAAAACTAAGAAAGTATTGGTTCTTTGTACACCAGACAAAGAAGCTGATGCCAAGGCAGCTGGTGCTGATTATGTTGGTCTGGATGAATATATTACCAAGATTGAAGGTGGATGGGTAGATGTAGATGTAATTGTCGCTACTCCTTCTGTAATGCCTAAAATTGGTAAATTAGGTAAAGTGTTAGGTCCACGTAACCTGATGCCAAATCCTAAAACTGGTACTGTCACTAATGATGTAGGTGCTGCAGTCAATGAAGTTAAAGGCGGTAAAATTGCATTTAAAGTAGATAAAGCTGGTATTATCCATGCTTCTATTGGACGTGTAAGTTTTAGCCCGGATAAAATTTCTGCAAACAGCCACGAACTCATAAATGCTATCATAAAAGCCAAACCTTCTACTGCTAAAGGAACTTACCTTAAGAGTATATTTATGGCCAGCACTATGAGTCCGGGTATTTCAATTGACACAAAATCATTAATGAACTAACCCTTCGGTAATGCTCAGGGTTTTAAATAATTGAGTTATGAACAAAGAACAAAAAAATGAAGTGATTGAATTGCTGAAAGTTAAATTCTCTCAATACAATAACTTCTATATTGCGGATACAGAATCATTATCTGTTGCGCAGGTAAGTAAATTACGTCATGCCTGTTTTGACAAACAAGTTGAAATGAAAGTGGCAAAAAACACATTGATTAAAAAAGCAATGGAATCATTGGATGCAGAACGTTATGCTGGTATTTATGATGCTTTGCATAATGTAACTGCATTAATGTTTTCTGAAAACCCTAAAGAACCGGCTTTGATCATCAGTTCTTTTCGTAAAGCAAGCAATGGTGAGAAACCAGTATTGAAGGCAGCTTTCATCAATGGTGATGTTTATATTGGGGATAAGAGCCTGGCTGCATTAACTAAGATTAAAACGAAGAATGAATTGATTGGCGAAGTTATTGGCTTGTTACAATCACCTGCGAAGAGAGTTATTGCGGCTTTATTGAACAATGCAGAAAAGAAGGCAGAAGTTGCTCCGGCAGAGTAAGAATGAAATTTTATTGCGAACGCAATTAAATAAATAACTGGCCGGATAGTAAAAGGCACTAAACAAATTTTTTTAAACCCTCCGTCGGATTCTTATAGAAAATGAAGACGGAAAAAATTTTAAACAAAATGGCAGACGTAAAAGCATTAGCAGAACAACTGGTTGGCCTTACTGTAAAAGAAGTACAGGAACTGGCCGACGTATTAAAAGCAGATTATGGTATTGAACCAGCTGCAGCTGCAGTAGTAGTAAGTGGCGACGCAGGTGGCGGTGCCGCTGCTGTAGAAGAGAAAACTGCATTCAATGTAATATTGAAGAGTGGTGGCGCTTCAAAACTGAACGTAGTTAAAATTGTAAAAGACTTAACTGGTTTGGGGTTGAAGGAAGCAAAAGACATGGTTGACGGCGCTCCTAAAGCAATTAAAGAAGGTGTTTCTAAAGCAGAAGCTGAAGAAATTGCCAATAAGCTTAAAGATGCAGGCGCTGATGTTGAAATTCAGTAATAGTTATTTCTGAGATTATATTAAACCCCGGCTTTACCCGGGGTTTTCTGTTTTTTGTAGTTCGTAATTAAGTAACGAAAATTTTATTTTGTATAGTATGGAAGGGACAATTATTTGAAAGTGATAAACTTCACATATACCACTTTTGGGATATTGATTTGAAATATATTTTTTTACTTCAAATAATATTTATAACCATTATATACAAACTTGTTATTAACCTAAATTAGCCAGAGCTATCAATCCGAAAGTCACTGTTGCTGCTGCTAACATACTTTATAACTTTATCTGCTCACAGCCAGTTAACAGATACCTCATTTACTACGCTTACAAAACTCCCCTCCAATTATTATCAAAAAATAGAAAAGAAAGCTTCACGATTAGAAGATAAAATTATTTCTAAGAGTGATAAAGCATTAAAACAATTCTCCAAACAGGAACAAAAGTTATATCATAAGCTTTACTAAATAGATTCTTTTGCTGCCAAAGACATATTCAGCAACAGCAAAGAAAAAATAAATGCGCTTAATGAAAAACTGCATAAAGCAGGAGCAGCAACTGCCGGAAACTTTAAAGAATACATTCCCAATCTCGATAGTTTAAAAACGTCAATGAAATTTTTACAGCAGGTTACTGATAAAATTCCTGGCAAAGTAAAATTAGATAGTGCTTTGAATAGAATAAATGGAATGGAGTACAAGCTAAAATCGGCAGAAGTGATTAAGCAATTTTTGAAGAACCGTA
>JBLMVP010000455.1:0-16850 GCA_050256755.1 Sphingobacteriales bacterium
TAAAACCTGATGTTAATGGGTACAACTTATTAGCACCAGCAGTAGCCACAGTAGTTCCACCGTTATTCAAAGCAGTTGGATTTTCGTGTTTCAGGTTTTGGAATTGTTGTGTAAAGCCCGCACCAAAGCGAACCTGTAATTTTTCAAATTTTACATCAGTTGTCTTGGGAGATTCAAATACATTTATACCTCTTTGATCGTGATAACGATAGTATTGAATATTGTCTGAGAACTGCGCAACAGTAAACACAGGCAAGGCCAGAACCACTGCCAGCAGCATTTTCCGCATGTTTAAATTAAACCGTTTCATAAATTATAATTTTTATTGTTAGTTAAATTGGTTTATGTTATTTTAAGTTAAAATTGAATTTTACAGTAATGCCATCTCCTACTTTTATCATTCCAAACATGATGCTGGGCGGAGTAACATTATATTCTGTCATTTTCAATTTGTATGACCCGTTAACAGTAATACTTTTATCTGCATTTACGGTACAGGTAGCCGCTACATCCACATCTTTTGCGGTACCGGCTATAGTTAGTTTACCATGTGCGGTAACAGTGTAGTTATTGCCACCGGCAGGTTTTACTGTAGCACTAGCAGCATTGAAAGTAATGTTGGGATACTTATCGGTATTCATAGCCTTGTAAGTATTTTTATCCATTGCCTTATGTTCGCTTTTAAGTGTTTCAACATTCATGAAAAATGCAAGGCCATTTGCTGCCGTAACAGCATTATTAACTCCCAAAATAATATTGATACTGCAAGTACCTTTTTCTGAATTCATCACCCAATCATGTATATTGGAAGTTCCTTCAATTGCTATTTTGGCGGCACCGGGATTCTGATATTTTGTTTGGCTTTGCACAGTGTTAGAAAACAGGAAAAACAAAAGCAATAAAGCCATTCTGTAAAACTTACTTGTTGTGTGAATTATATTCCTCATTTTGGTTGGTTTTAAAAATTGGTTATTTTAAAAATCCACAACAAAACTATTTGCAACCATTTTGTCATTTTATGATATTCAGTACATTGGATATTGATATAGCTCACACATAGTAGTGATTTTGGTTATATGGTTAATCAATCTGCTAACAGCTTCATATTCAGCTACAAGCCATTTATGCTTAATATTGCGGTATAACTTTTATTTGTGCGAAGACTATTCTGGAAATTATATTTAAAAACTTTTGGATGGAAAACAACTGTTCTTTTTCCTGAAGATTTAAAGAAGTGTATTATTATAGTTGCTCCGCATACCAGTTGGCGTGATTTTATTATAGGCATTGCTTACAGAAATGTACTTAAACTGAAAAATGCAAGGTTCCTTGGAAAAAAAGAATTATTTGACGGGCCCTTAGGTTTTTTATTCCGCTGGTTGGGTGGAGCTCCTGTTGATCGGTTCAGTAAACACAATATGGTAGACCAGGTGGTGGATCTTTTTAATCAGAATGAAGAATTAATGATAGGTCTTGCACCAGAAGGCACCCGCAAAAAAGTTGATCGCTTAAGAACAGGTTTTTATCATATAGCTAAAAAGGCTGGCATACCGATAGTAATGGTGGGATTAGATTTTAAGAAGAAAGAAATAATTATTGCTGAACCGTTTTATGCCGGTAATAATGAAGCAAAAGACATTGAACACATTATTGATTTTTTTGCACCTATCCAGGGCAAACACCCTGAATTGGGTTTAGGGCATTTAAAAATACAGCAGTAATTACTTTATTTCTTCAAACACACCGGTTTGTTTATTCTTTCGAACATTATCCCAGTTAAAATAACGTCCATTCATAGCAACATATACGCCATGAGGTAAACTTTGTGCAAAAGCGAGAGCACTTCCCAAATTAAACAAGCCATCGGAACTGCCAAACTTAATAGGTATCATGGCGCCGGTTAAAACAATTGTTTTATTTTTTATTTTTTGGGCAAGTACTTTAGCTGTCTCACTCATAGTATCCGTGCCATGGGTAATTACAATTTTATTTTCTTCGCACTGATGGCATTGATGGGCAATTAGTTCACGGTCTTCATCTGTCATTTCCAAACTGTCAACCATCATTAACGTTCTTATTTCAACATCAACACGGCTGCGGCCCATCTCTAAAAGATCATGCAGGTGTGTATCTTTAAAATATAGCTGGCCATCAAGTTCGTTATACTCCTTATCAAAAGTTCCCCCGGTAATAAAAATGCGGATTGTCATATAATATAATTACAAAAGTGAAATTAATAAATCCTTTGACAGTAAAAGAAAAGAATAGCCCCTGAACTTATTCACTGATTACTTTTTTTCCAAAAGGCATTAATGAAATTTCTATCAGTTTGAAATATTGCATTCCCAGGGTATACCAATAATAGATACCCATAAAATCATTCCACCAAAAAGATAACCTATAGCTGCCATCAATCCGCCAAAAATTAGCCAGATGATATTTCCTAAAAAATTAATTGGTTAAAGATAGTTGCTCCACACAAATTATTTTATAAACTTATACTTGTATATAAAATAAAATCCCGGCTGTAAGTACAGTCGGGATAAAATAAGTTAGCAGTATTTTTTAAACCTTTGCACCTCTTCCAAACCACCAGCCCAGCACAGCTCCCAGTATGCCTCCGAAAATAGCATTTACTGCAACATCCACTGCAAGTATCTGAGTATTGTACAGGTTAAACTGGGCATACATAAACAAATCAAACCCAAGTGATACTAACAGGGAGATAACCAAACCAGTAGTAAATCCTTTACCGGTTGTATTTACTCCGCCCATATTAAATATATAAGCCAGTAATAAGCCCCAGGTTAAGTTAGCAACACCTATTGCCCAAAATTCCAGTGGATCTTTCAAGAATCCCGAGTACTGAATCATATTAGCTTTGTAATAATCCATTAAAAGAATACCAAAAATGAGCCAGCCAAGCAAAAAACCAAGTACTCCTGTTATAAGAGCACCCATTAAAGTTTTTGTGTTCATAAATGTTGGTTTAAGTGAAAGAACTGTTTTAACTCATAAAAGTTAGGTTTTTTAAAAGAAGCATAGATATTTCTTTTATCAACAAGTGTGCAAATTCAGCTGATTAACCTGGTAGCCAAACTGTAGCGTTTATTATTTATTAATCCTTTTCTATTTATTTTTCTTTCCTGTTTTAATAAAAAAAAGACCGGATGGATAAGATAATTTAAAGTATCACTTACTAAATGCTTCGGGTACTGGTTTCTTACGAAATACTGAATCCGGCTCACCTGCAGTAACAGCGTTATGGGTAATTTGTTTTAAAATAAGTATGTATTGTTGCATACTATTAACCTCTTTTTTGCTGCATACCTTTCGGTGGCCCGGCACATGCCATTTAACTCGTCGGCTGTTTTCTTCCCATTGCTTTAAATAATTTAACCGGCTATCGGTATCATCATCTGCAAAATAAGGATGTCGTTTCTATGTAATGATAACAATCAAACAAAACTCTAATCAGTCTCATTTATTATTATTCAACCAATGGCTACATTGTTTTATCATAATTAGCAAAAATGTTCTTCAAAAAGATTGTGGCATTTATTATTGCATTGTTGATTACCTGTCACTCCTACTCACAAAGTGACAGTAATGATATTAATTCTCTTTATTTAAAAGGAATTACATTAAGCAGCACCAGGCACTATAACGAAGCCATACTTTTATTTGATACCATATTGATGCTTCAACCCAGTCATCGGGATGCAAGGATGGCCAGGGCTCATAATTATTTTTTACTAAGCAACTATAAACCAGCCAGGGAAGATTTAAATTACCTGCTTGATGAAAATAAAAAAGATACCCAGGCTTTATACAACAGGATGTTATTGTTTTTAGCAATGAGGGAATATGGATTAGCAGTAAGGGATATTAAACATTACATTGATTTAAAACCAAACGACCCCGAAGGCTGGTATTATAAAGGGCATATACAAAAAGATGCCTTGCTTTATAATGATGCGTTAGACAACTTAGATAAAGCAATTGAACTGGCAGGCGGCAGTCATTACAAATCATTTGTGGTAAAAGGCAATATCTATACTATAAAAAATAAAAAAGACAAAGCCATAGAACAATATGAGCTGGCCATGAAAGCAGACAGTACACAAGGACTGCCTTATCTTAACCGGGCAAAAATTTTTTTAACCCGCAAGGATACGACTGCGGCGATGAAAGATTTAGATAAAGCTTTAGCGATAAACCCGGAAGATGAATACACCATCTCATTAGTAAACACATTGTTTATAAAATTGGGTTCTATTGAAAAAGCAAACCAGTTATTTGACAGCTGGATACAAAAAGATTCAGCTTCAATTAACGGTTGGATGGGCAAAGGATATTTACAGGTATATAAAGAAAATTATACAGAAGCCCGTGAATCTTTCAGCAAAGTATTATACCTCAACCCGGATTACGCCGAAGCCTTATTTTTTCATGGGGCGATGTTAATTGAAACCGGGGATAAAAAAGCAGGAAGAGAAGAAATAAGAAGAGCGGCCGATCTTGGTTATACACCTGCTAAACAATACCTGACAAGAACATGGAAGATGATTGGGAATATATTAATGCACCTTATGGCTGCCACCACCTATTGATACTTGCTTTACTTATTATAAAATTAACGTCCATCTGCGCTGTATAATTTATATTTGCAACGTAAAAAAAAAGTCCCCTGTGGAAACAGGGGGCTTTACTCGATTGCTTGCTATATGTAATAAACTGCTGACGATTTTTTAACTGAGCCATTTACACTGCTACCAAAATCTTGCTTGTCTTTTTTTGCTCAATTGCTGAGGCAAAACTATGGGGTAATCACAGGGGACTAAAAACATCCTCCGTCTGTTTTCATTATGGCAAAAACAAACCCCGGTATTTAAAACCCTTGCCTGCATTGAGTTTTGTAAAAAAATAATTATTATGTCCAATCGGCTTACAGATACATTATTTCAACTGGTACAAACGCTGGAAAAAGCGGAAAAACGCCATTTTAAGCTTTATATAAAACGAAGTTCTGCCAACGAAGACCTCAAAATCATCAGGCTTTTTGATGCGCTGGATAATATGCCGGAATATGATGAAGACAAGCTGATGAAAAAATTAAGCCCCATCAGCAAAACACAATTAGCCAATTTAAAAACTCATTTATACAAACAACTGCTCGCCAGTTTGCGATTATTGAAAACAACAGATAATGTTGACCTCCAGTTGAGTGAACACTTAGATAACGCCCGGCTCCTTTACAATAAAGGATTAAAAATTCAAAGCCTGCGCATATTGGAAAAAGCAAAAGAAGTTGCCCGTGCCAATCAAAAGTTTAATTTTTTAGTGCAGGCTATTTCACTGGAGAAAAAAATTGAAACACTTCATATAACCAGAACCGCTACAGATAAAACTCAGCAGATGGCTGTGGAGGCAATGGAAATAAGCGAACACATTAACCGCGTAACAAGGTTATCCAACCTCGCTTTATTGCTTTATCGCTGGTATGTACTCAATGGTCATGCCCGCAATGTAGAAGATGAAAAAAACATTAAAGCTTATTTTAAAGAACAGCTTCCTGCCGATATTAATGCAGTAAATGGTTTTTATGAAAAATTGTATCTCTGCCAAAGTTATTGCTGGTATGCTTTTATCCGCCAGGATTTTTTAATGTATTACCGTTACAGTCAAAAATGGATAGACCTTTTTACCGAACAACCCTTTTTAATTGAAATAGAAACCGGTCACTATATTAAAGGAATGCATAACCTCTTAAATGCACATTTTGATTTACGCAACTTTAAACAGTTTGATAATACACTCAAAAAGTTTGAATCATTTGCAGTAAGTGATGCAGGCATGCGCCACGATAATTTCCGTACTCATACTTCTATTTATATCAATAGTGCCCGTATTAATTACCATTTGATGAAGGGAACGTTTAACGAGGGTGTAAAATTAGTTCCCGAAATAGAAAGCAAACTCAATGAGTATGCCCTGTATGTTGACCGACACCGTATCCTGGTGTTTACTTACAAATTTGCTTCGCTGTATTTTGGTAATGGTGATTATACAAAAGCCATTGATTATCTGATGCAGATAATAAACGGACCTCTTGACCTGCGTATGGACCTGCAGTGTTATGCACGGCTCATGCACCTGATGGCACATTATGAACTGGGTAATGACGAAATTATCGAATCATTGACAAAATCCGTTTACCGGTTTATGTCGAGGATGAAAAATCTTACCGTGGTGGAGGAAGAAATGTTTAAGTTTTTGCGCAGCACATTTAATTTATCCTCCAACCAGTTAAAACCATCACTGGAAAAATTTCTGGAAAAAATAAAACACCTGGAAAAAAACCGCTTTGAAACAAGAGCCTATGCATACCTGGATATAGTATCCTGGGTGGAAAGTAAAGTAGAAGATAAACCTATGAGTGAAATTATTTACAGTAAATATGTAAAAAGCCGGCACAGGGAATTAAAAAATAAAGCAATTGCAGGTGTAAACAAATAATAACATTTATGATTTGATATGATCTGCCGTCTCCCTCCATACCATCACAGCTTTTATTTCTCCATAAGAATAATTATTGCCTAATTTTTCTTTGATGGCGGAAGAAGAAGCACCTTTGTCCCCCTTAATTGCATTAAGAATAATTTCCATTTTTGCAGGAGAAACAATATCGTTTACAATTACTTCGCCTGTAGTAATAAAATTTACTAAATGACCTTCCACTGTCCCGGTAGTTAATCCCCTGGCTATTGCAATTTCAGCAATTGTTTTTCCTTCTTTAAACAATTGCAGACTAATAAGTTTGGTTTCACCTTTTGGAGGTTTGCTTTCCTTAACCGGAATTATTTCAGTAGTAACCTTCTTCTTTTGCTCTTCAGTTTTAGATAAAATTGTTTCCGAATCTTCACCCCTCATTAATCCTTCTGTTATAAGAACAGCTTGTTGTAAATGCTGTTTCTTTCTTTTAAAATCTATCTGCAGTTCTTGTAATGCAGTAATATACTTTCTTACTTTTTGCTTAATTTTTGTTTCATCAATATGTCTTGTTAAAGACTCCGTACATTCTTCTATTGCTTTTAAGAAGTAAGCACTGGCTGCATTTACCCTTTCATGCAATTGTTTATAATTATCTTCTTTGGCGTTTGCAAACAGCCGTTCTAACTGCATATTAAATTTATCTCCTGTTTCTTTTTGCTGTTTTACTTTTTTCAATAAAGAATGAGCCCATTCAACAGATAAGTTCTTATCAGGTATTTGCCTGTGGGCATATTCATCATAATGTACCTGGAGTTGATCAGCCAACTTCACAAAATCAAAACAGCCAGCCAAAGAACGGGTTACAAAAAATGTTTGCTCCCGTGTCAATAAGTTTTGCAAATAATCTTCCTTCATGGCTTTGGCCGCAAATGCCAAAACCCGTCCATCTGTATGAATACTGTTTGGATAAATGCGTGAATACAAAACCAATCCTTCCATACCGGTTAAGCGGCTCAATGCCACGTACACCTGGCCTGCGGCAAAACTTTCGCCTGCATCAATAATCGCTTTCTCAAACGTTAAGCCCTGGCTTTTATGAATAGTAATAGCCCATGCCAGCCGGATGGGATATTGTTTAAATGTGCCCAGTTCTTCTTCTTCCACTTCATCACTTTCTTTATTATAACGGTAGCGGATGTTTTGCCAGCTTTCTTTTGGTACTTCCAGTTCACCCGGTTCATTGTTAAACTGTATAAAGATTTTCCCTTCTGAAATTTTTGATACTGTTCCTATCTTTCCATTAAAATATTTTCTTGCTTCTCCTTTGTCATTCTTAATAAACATGATCTGTGCGCCTTCCTTCAGTTGCAGCAATTCATCCGCCGGAAAAGCTTTATCATTAAAATCACCGTTTATCTCTGCTTTAAATTCATGCAGTTTCACGGGGATCTTTATTAATTCATTCCGGTTGATATTATCTGCCTTTACATTATGCGTAGTAAGGGTAATAAAATTTTCTTCTCTTTGTGGTTGGTAACCTGGGCGGTAATGCTGGTGCAACTTTCCCAAATCTTCTTCCGTAATAATATTGTTACGGATATTATTCAATATGCTGATGAAGTTTTCATCACTCTGCCGGTAAATCTTTTTCAGTTCAACAAACAAAGGAGGCTCCTGCTGCAAAGCAATAGCATCAAAAAAGAAAGGGCTGTTATAATATTCTTTCAGCATTTCCCATTCGCTGTTTTGTACTACTGGTGGCAACTGAAACAAATCACCAATGTAAAGCATCTGTACCCCACCAAAAGGAATCAATGGTTGCTGGCGGTAATGACGAAGAATGGTATCCATACAATCCAGCATATCGGCACGCAGCATACTCACTTCATCAATTACGAGCAATTCCAGCTCCTGCATCAACTGTTTTTTATCCTGACCAATGCGCAAATTTTTAAATAATGTATGCTGGTTGGTGATAATGGAATTGGTTTCGTTCCAGCCTGACCGTTTGGCAGGCAAAAAAATTCCCAATGGTAATTGAAAAAAAGAATGGGCTGTTACTCCCCCGGCATTAATTGCTGCCACGCCGGTAGGTGCTACTACCGCCATTTTTTTATGGCTGTGTTCTTTAATGTATTTAAGAAAAGTTGTTTTACCGGTACCGGCTTTACCCGTAAGAAATATATGACGGCTGCTGTGATTTACTAACTGAACAGCTAAATGAAAAAGGCTATTATTCGTATCGGTACCCGTCATATAACATAAAGATAAAACGCTTTGGGGGTTTATAGTTTGTAAAACAAAACCTGCAGGGATTTATGCTGAAAACTGAATGCTGTTTAATACCTGTAACATACAGCATTAATATTCATACCCGCACCTACAGAAGCAAACAGAATAACATCGCCTTTATGCAATTGGTGGTCTTTAACCAATCCATTAAGTACCATATCATATAAAGTAGGGACAGTAGCTACAGAACTGTTGCCTAACCAATGGATACTCATTGGCATAATATTGGGCGGTATATCTTTTATATTATAGAGTTTATACAAACCCTTAATAATACCCTCATCCATTTTTTCATTAGCCTGGTGGATGAATATTTTATTCAAATCTTTTATATCCAGGCCGCTTTTATCTATGCAATCTTTCATTGCTTCCGGTACATGCTTCATAGCATATTCATATACTTTACGGCCTTTCATTTTTATATAACGCACCCGGGGATCACTTCCGGGATGATAAGAACAACCCATGTTGATATAATATGCTTCCTCCAAACTATGCGTTTGTACGCTGGCACTTAAAATTCCTTCTCCGTTCACATCTACTTCTTTATATTCTAAAATGCATGCACCGGCGCCATCACTGAATATCATACTGTCGCGGTCGTACATATCAATTACCCGGGACAATGTTTCTGTTCCAATTATCAATGCTTTTTTGGCAATACCTGCTTTAAAAAAAGCATCGGCCTGTATCACTCCCTGTATCCACCCCGGGCAACCAAATAAAATATCATAAGCAATACAGTTGGGATTTTTAATCCCCAAATCATGTTTAATACGTGTCGCAAGCGATGGTACCGCATCCATCTGTATCGTATCCTTTAACACATTGCCGAAATTGTGTGCTACAATTAGCTGATCAATTGTTTCCGGATCAATACCACTGCTGGTAATAGCTGCACGGGCAGCAATGGTTCCAATACCAGAAGCCGTTAAATCATCTGTTGTGTAACGTCTTTCCTCAATACCCGTTATCTGTTTAAATTTTTCCACCACCACTTGTGGAGGCGTTTCCAGTGGTTCATGATTTTCTCCGTAAAAAACATGTTGCGTAAAATCACTGTTAGTTTGTATAGTAGGCGGAATATAGCAACCGGTGCCGGTTATAACAGAACGAAACATAAAAAACAAAAGGGATTTAAAGATGATAAAATGGATTAGAAAGACATTAAAGGTAAGGAAATAAAAAGGAGATCCAGAGCTGTAAAACCAATCTTTTCCCTGGTTTTTATTTGATTCTTTCCGGCAGGTTATAAAATAGTATTAACCTATAACTGCACAAAGTATATTTTATATTTTTTGGATGAAACAATTTGCATGCAGACCTTTGCCGTACAAAACTTATTTTATGAAAAAGATTTCTTTCTTATTAAGCGGCATGATGCTGTTGTTCCTTGTTTCCTGTGTAAGTACTAAAAAATTTAAAGCTAAGGAAGCAGATTATAATCAATTGCAAACTAAATACACGCAACTGCAAACAGATTTATCCACCTGTAATGATGATAAAGCGAACCTGCAGCGTCAAAAATCTTCACTGGAAAATGATATTACCAATTTGAACAGGCAAATTGATTTCTTAAAACAAAACAATACCCAGGCATTAAAACAACTCCAGGATCTTTCTGTTATTACAGCATCGCAGGCAGAAAGCATTAAAAAGTCGCTGGAAAACATCGGCGCCAAAGATGTTTATATACAAACCCTTCAGCAGCAGATGTCACGCAAAGATTCACTCAACATGGTACTGGTGATGAATCTCAAAGGCGCTATCGGTGATCTGAATGACAAAGACATCAATATAAAAATTGATAAAGGCGTGGTGTATATTGACATCTCTGATAAACTATTGTTTAAAAGTGGTAAGTATGAAGTAACTAAAGAAGCTAAAGAAGTATTGGGCAAAGTTGCGGCAGTATTAAAGAACCAGCCTGATATTGAATTTATGGTAGAAGGACATACAGATACTTTAGCTTACAGAAGTGGTGTGCTGCTTGATAACTGGGACCTTAGTGTAAAACGGGCTACTTCTGTTGTGCGCATCCTGCAAAAAGATTATGGACTTGACCCCGCCAAGATGGCTGCCGCCGGACGCAGTGAATACAAACCCCTTGCTGATAATATTACCGAAGAAGGCAGGGCTGCCAACCGCCGTACAAGAATCGTTATTTTGCCTCAATTAGATCAATTCTTTAAGCTACTCGAACGCAAAACAAACTAAACAGCTTTTTTTACAATATTCCCAATTTTAAAAACCCCGCAATGCGGGGTTTTTTGTAAGTATATACAATCCCTATTTTAATTGTGCAATAAAACACGATGGGTTTACGCATCATTATTATAAAAACCTGAAAGACTGTTGCGTTAATTAGTTATTCATTTTCCCTTTTCATTTATTATCTTACTTAAGTCAAAAGCACCTTCTTAATTCCTCCCCGTTTATTGCTGCCCTTGCTATTAGTAATATTATTATTTAACCAAAAACTATTTCAAATGAAAAAGTATTTTCTTTGTTTTTCTGTTTTATTCTTTCTGGTTGCCTGTAAAAACGAAGGTGAAAAGAAAGAAGCCGCGGCCGTTGCTCCTGCCGAAAAGTCAATCGTAACATTACCTTATACTGCTTCTTATTCCAGCAGTTGGTCACAGGACGTATCTGATGCTGATTTAAAAATGGTATTGCAGACTTACAAAGACTGGGAAGCCAACAATATAACGGGGCTACGCTCTGCTTTTGGCGATTCACTCATTGTAGATATGACTGATGGCACACACCTGGATAAAAAAGCGGATGATATAGTTAAAATTTTTACTTCCTTCCGCGATAGCCTGAGCAGTGTTAAAATTGATATGGCAGCCTGGAACAAAATGTATTCAACTGATAAGAAAACAGGTGTTGTCGCAACCTGGTATGACGAAACTGATACTTTTAAAAGCGGTAAGATTGATTCTGCCTCTTATCACGATATTAACATAGTGAAAGACGGAAAAATCGTTTATTATTCACAGTACAAAAGACCAAAGAAATAATCAGAATGGTCTTGTATAAACAAAGCCCCCTGCAATGCAGGGGGTTTTTCTTTTTATGAAACGGTAACCCACATCTAAAATTAACTTGAGCCGGCTCTTTATTTAATGACAACCATCACTTAATTGAGTTATAGTAATCATTGCAAACCGGTATTACCAGATGGTACATTGCCATGCTGAGAAAGAAATATGTGATAATGATAATTACAAAACTATGATTATGAAAAAGCTTCTCATGAGTATGATTGTGCTGTTGATTAGTGGCACAATGATGGCCCAGAAGGTGGAGGTAAAAAAAGAAGCCAGGCATTTTTTAGCGCTCCATGGGGGCGTTTCCATTCCTTTGGGCGATTTTGGCAGTACTTCACTCAACCCAAGCAGTTCTTTAATAGCAGACAAAGGTGCGGGATTCGCAAAAACAGGTTTCAATATAAACCTTACCTATGGTTACAAAATAACAGACCCAATAGGTATTACCGCATCAGCATTCTATAACAACCATAAGCTGGACATTTCAGCCATCCAGAGAGAAATGGAAAAAGAATTAGATGTACCAACCGGTACCTTAAACAGTTTAAAAATGGACCACTTTCAATGGTATGGTATAAGTGCCGGTCCAATGTTTACCCAAAACATTTCTTCTGCAATTTTATTTAACCTGCGGGTAATGGGTGGCGTTGCCAATGTTAATTCACCTAAAACTGAATTTGAAAACAGCCTTCTCATTAAAGAAGACTGGTCTGCAGCACCTTTATTCCGCGGGGGAGTAGATTTTCTATTTGATGTAGGTGGTAACCTTTATATTTTTACCAGTGCTGATTACCTCTACATGAAACCTAAATTCACTATGCAAGCAACAATTGAAAACGAAACATTCACAGAAACAGCAAAACAAAATATAGCTGTTGTAAACCTTAGTGGTGGTTTAGCTTTAAGGTTCTGATATAAAAGTATCAGTAACCTTTATAATCTCTCCCGCGGGGCGGGAGAGATTTTTTTATCAATCATTTAGTGAGCCGGTAAATTAGCAACGCTGTTCTCTTTACCAGTTTGGGATATTCATTCAGGTTGATGGTTTCTCCCGGTGCATGAGCACCATTGCCCGAGGCACCCAACCCATCAAGACAATCCATATAGTGAGCTACATAAGAAATATCTCCTGCTCCTCTTGAACCGGGATCACCTGGTTTTACTTCTCCATAACCAAGGGTCATACTTATTGCATTTACCATTCTTGCCAGCGAATCATTACCCGCTGTTGGTGGCATAGAAGGAATACCATCTTTAAAACTGATGGAAGCTTTTGTGCCGGGAAGATTTTGCGAAACTATTTTACGCATTGCCTCTCTTGCTTTTTCTTTTTGATCTTCAGAAAGAAAACGCAAATCACCAATCACTACTGTTTTGGGAGAAATGATATTTGTTTTTCCCGAAGCAATTCCTTTTTGTTCAGCATTGTTATACGTAACATCACTTCCGCCAATAAACAAACCGGGATTAAACGTGAGGTATTGTTCCCCGCTTAATTGCTCCCTGAAAGTATTGATGATCCTTGTTGCTTCGTAAACAGATCCATAACCACCATTACCAAATACTGTAGAAGAATGTCCCTGTTTACCTTCTGTTTCCAATTGCCAGCTGCTGGCGCCTCTTCTTGCAGTAGCAACAATATTCAATCCCCTTGCGGTTTCAAAAGCCAGAGCAATATCATGTTGTTTGGCTCTTTCAATAAAATCACCGCGACTTATTTCTTTAGGGTCTCCCGCATTTTCTTCATCACCGGTAAAATAAATGGTAACGGTAGCATCATCCAGTAAATGTTGTTTGTATAATGCTTTTAGTGCTGCAATTACCATCACATCGCCACCTTTCATATCATTTACTCCCTGTCCTGTTGCAGTACTGTCGTTTAGCATCCTGTATGGATTGGCAGGCATACCGGGTTCAAACACCGTATCGAGGTGACCAATAAGAAATAGTTTTTTCCCTTTCTTTCCTTTACGGTAAGCCACCAGGTGCCCGGCTCTTTTTAATGAATCGGGCATAGCAACCCATTCAATTGTAAAACCAAGAGCAGCCAGCTCTTTGCTGTACAGTTCTCCTACTTTTTTTACTCCTTCAATATTAAAAGTGCCACTGTTGATGTTTACGGATTCTTTCAGCAACTGAAGAGTAGCTTCTATATCTGCATCAACATTTTTCAGCACCTGCTGTTCTTTTTTGCTGAGTGTTTGTGTTTGTGCATGACCCATCAGCATAAAACAGCACAGCGTTGTAAAGCAAACCAGTTTTATCATTGTTCCTGTTTAATTAAGAACAGGAAGTTAACTATTTGTTTTACTTCAATTGCTTTTTGCGGAAAAAAGTAACAGGAGAATTTTATCCTTCTGCACTATGCCCGCTATTTTTTAAAAAAGGTTTTAGCAAATCAATCGGAACAGGGAATATAGTGGTTGAATTATTTTCTGTAGCTATCTCTCTTAATGTTTGCAGGTAACGAAGCGTTAAAGCGCTGGGCTGATCAGCTAAAATCTTAGCAGCATCCGCTAAGCGTTGTGATGCCTGGAATTCTCCTTCAGCAGCAATTACTTTTGATCTTCTTTCTCTTTCTGCTTCCGCCTGTTTAGCCATAGCCCTTTGCATTTCCTGTGGCAGGTCAATCTGTTTTACTTCTACGTTAGAAACTTTTACTCCCCATGGTTCCGTTTGTCCATCAATTATTTTTTGCAGCCGCTGATTTATCTTTTCTCTTTGCGAAAGCAAATCATCCAGCTCTGATTGTCCCAGCACACTCCGCAAAGTTGTTTGTGAAATCTGTGAAGTAGCTGCCAGGTAATTTTCCACCTGCACTATTGCTTTCTGCGGTTCCATCACGCGGAAGTACACCACTGCATTTACTTTAATAGAAACATTATCCTGTGTAATAATATCCTGCGGCGGCACATCCAGCACCACGGTGCGCAAACTTACTCTTACCATTTTATCAATTACAGGGATAAGCAGAATTAATCCCGGACCTTTTATACCACCGTTACCAATCAATCGCCCAAGGCGGAAGATGACAGCCCGTTCATATTCCCGCAATATGCGTATAGCGCTGCTGAGGATCATTAATACAAAAAAGATAATTACTACCGTTACGGTTGGGAACTGTTGCATAAATAAATTTTAATGGTGATGAATGCGTTCTACATATAATTTCATGTTCCTCATTTCTTTTATACTTACTTTTTCTCCTGTATTAATATTTCCTTCCACAGATTCTGCATTCCATACTTCGCCCTGCACTTTTACCGTGCCCGTTGGGTCAAGTGTTTCTGTTACCTCACCGGTATCTCCTATCAATGCTTCAGCACCCGTAACCACTTTTAAACGCTGCGCTTTTATACCCAGCCCTACCACAAACAAAAAGAACAGTGCCGTAACAACCGTTGCAGAAATAATCACCGTTTTTGAAATACTCACTAACTCCAGCGAAGAGCCTGATTTTACCAGCATCATCGATCCCAGCAATAACGATATTACCCCGCCAATAGCCAGCAGGCCATGACTCACTATTTTTATTTCCAGTAAAAAAAGGATGACAGCAAAAATGATTAATGCCAGGCCGGCATAGTTAACCGGTAAACTATGCATCGCATAAAAAGAAAGAATAA
Source organism: Sphingobacteriales bacterium (assembly GCA_050256755.1). Classification (GTDB taxonomy): domain Bacteria; phylum Bacteroidota; class Bacteroidia; order Chitinophagales; family Chitinophagaceae; genus AWTP1-9. The sequence goes on from JBLMVP010000455.1 coordinate 15,467, forward strand.
GTGCAATTACTCCCACAATACCCGGCAGTATAGCGCCGGGGCTGTACAACTCAAATATAATTCCATACATACCCAGCATTAATAAAATATAAGCAATATTGGGATCGCTTATAATGTCCAGTAGTTTTTCCCATACACTCATTTTATATTCCGTAAGCGTAGCAGTGGCAGTATGCAATGTTTTTGTACCTGTACTAAGTTCCACGCTCTTTCCATCAATCTTCTTTAGTAATTCCGTTTCATTGGCAGCAATCAAATCAATGGCCGAATCTTTCAGCGCTTCTGTTTCTGTGTAAGCATAACTTCTGCGTACCGCCTGTTCGGCCCATGCCATATTACGTTTTCTTTTTTCAGCTATAGATCGTATAAAAGCAGCCGCATCATTGGTGGCTTTATCATTCATGGTGGTATCCATCTGCCCCTGCATAATTACAGGATGCGCCGCACCAATATTGGTACCCGGTGCCATAGCAGCAATATTAGCAGCCAATGTTATAAACACACCGGCCGAACCTGCATGTGCCCCGCCGGGTGATACATACACTACTACCGGCACCGCCGATTCCAGCATATCGCTTACTATTACTCTTGTTGATTTTAGTAAACCACCGGGAGTATTTAACTGAATGATTAAACATTCTGCTTTTTCATGAATAGCTTTTTCAATACCATTATGGATGAAATCTGCGGACACAGGATTGATAGTGCCGTCAATCTTCAGGGAAACTACTGTTTGCGAAAAAACTGAAGCCGGAAGTAAAATGATAAAGAAATAATATAATATAAAACGCTTCATAAGAAGCAATGATTAAAGCAGAACTATTGTAATTTACTGAAAATAGGGGAGAGCAGCTAATTAATAATGGCTGATGTACACGATAAAGCCCCAGCAGTTATAACATGACGGCCTCATCCTCCCGTCCTTCTCCTTCAGAGAAGGATGCTACTTTTGTAATACTATATGACGGATGTACATACACCTGAGCAACGGCGCTTTAATATGCAGCAAATACGCAGCACCAATACCAAACCGGAAATGCTGGTGCGGAAGTTTTTGCATGCACATGGTTTTCGTTATTCCCTGCACAGTAAAAAATTACCCGGTAAACCTGATATTGTTTTAAGAAAATATAAAACCGTCCTCTTTATTCATGGTTGCTTCTGGCACGGACATAAAAACTGCCAATACTTTGTAATACCCAAAACAAGAACCCAATGGTGGACTGATAAAATAAATACCAATAAAGCCAACGATGCCAAAGCCATTAAAGCATTAAAGAAAGATGGGTGGAATGTAATTACGATCTGGGAATGTAAACTGAAACGGGGAAAAACAGCAAGAACACTTGCTATGCTTTTAAAAAATTTTTAAGCGATAATACAA
>JBLMVP010000456.1:0-3591 GCA_050256755.1 Sphingobacteriales bacterium
CCAATGTATGGCAGACGAATTATATTTTAAAGATTGATCCTAAAACAGGATTGGTAGTGGGCAAAGCAGATATAACCCAACAAATAAAATCAGCCCTGCCGCCAGATTTTGACTCCGATTATAATGTACTAAACGGTATTGCTTACGATGCCGCAAAAAAGAAAATATACATTACTGGTAAAAATTGGCCTAAACTTTTTGAGGTAATATTTAATTAAAGAGGGTCACTATTCGGTGAGCATTTTTTTTTTGTTTTATAGAAAATTTATTCTTTTATAAACTGTTGTAATTTTTCTTCTTTGCCGGCTCCTACTTTTATTAAATAAATACCTCTTGGGAGATTGGCTACATTAATCTTTGCAGAAGATTGAGAAATACTTGTCTGCAATACCTGCTGCCCCATCAAATTAAAGAAACGGACAGTCTGCAGTCCACCGGAATAATTAACTAACTCAACCGTAAGAAACGAACGCACCGGGGATGGATAGACACGTAAATCATTATTTAACCTTGCTGAACTTTCATTAGCTGAAATAACAAATGAGGATTGATTTTGTGTAACCTTTGTAATGCTGCTGCAACCATTGGAACTTAGTATAACTACCCTTGCCCCGCCACTGGCAAATAACGCATCTGAACGGTTTCCCTGCCCTTTGGTAAACATAAACATACAGCCATCATCAGTATAGTCCATATAATTCATAAACATATCTCCATTAGGCCCATTATTACAGGTAACATGCGGAAATGCTGGGCAACCAAAATTGGCAGTCCGCTGTGTGGGGGTATCATCAACATAATCATCACCGCAATTTCTGTCGCCCCAGATATGACGCAGGTTTAACCAATGCCCCACTTCATGCGTGGCTGTTCTGCCTTTATCATAAGGTTCAGCTGAACCACCGGGCAAACTGGAATACAAAATAACCACTCCATCTTTTTGTGCACTGCCACCGGGAAAAGTTGCATAACCTAACAGGTTACCGCCAAGGTTGCAAACCCATATATTCAAATACTTATCCCTGGGCCATGCCTCATCACCGCCACGCTTAGAAGATTTAACTGCATCATTGGTTCCAAATGAAGTAATAGAACTTTGTGTTCTTACAATACCATTGGTTGCATTTCCATTAGGGTCAACAGTAGCCAGGCAAAACTGAATGCCAAAATCACCAACGGTACTGCTAAATACGCGGGGTACTTTAGTAACGTCGGAATTAGTGGCACTGTAATCCTTGTTTAATACCGCTAATTGATCCATTATTTGTTTATCAGGTACATTTTGCGCTGCAGTGTTATATACTACATGAAATACCACAGGAATTATTACGGAAGCAGTAGTACCTCCGCCACCCTTCCGGTTATTTTCCGCAGCATTCTTTTGCTCAATGTATTTTTTTGTTTGTACTTCTATTTTATCAAGGTTGACTTGATATGAAGGATTATTTTTAATTTCCTGCTGCATATACTCAGTAGTTCCGCAACGCTTTACCTGTGACCACGAAATAAACGGGAGACCCGCCAGCATGCTGAGGATAAAAATATACTTTCTCATAACGGAAGATTTTGGGATTGAGAATACATTAAGTTAAGAAAATAATTCAGTACTGACAACGGGAGCACGGTAATTATTCTAACACAATGAATGAAGACATGGTCATATACAAATAAAGCTGAGCTAAAATTATCATCCTTCGTCCATCCTTCGTCCATCCTTCGTCTATCTTTCGAAGAATAAATAAGTATTACCTAATGGTAAAGTAGGTGTGTGGCAGGTATAAAGCAGTATTTATTTATGGACCAATAAACCCCAAAATCTAAATTTCCTTGCTGTAAGAAGCGTCCTTCTTAATGGGATGTTTAGCTGTATAAGTATAGCTCTTTTACATTGGTAAGCTACCCGGGAACTACATAATTACCTGGCATTAATAATATAAATGAGAGAACTGCATTTATCTTTTCGCATCATTGCCTTAAGATTAGAAACAGCACCAATGCAAAATGCTTTTATCAGGTTACCTCTGCCAGTCCTGTATTTTTCACTTAGCATTGCAACATAGAAACTGTCAAACCACATTGGTCTTATCGTTTCTATTTTCATCCCATGCAGATGAATTAAAGCTTCCATACTTTTCGGAGAGAAATGATATAAATGTCTTGGCACGTCATAAGCCGCCCAAAATTCTTTGTAGTGGTTGGCGTCAGCAGAACTATAATTTGGAACAGCAATCAGCAGTTTACCTCCGGGTTTTAATAGAGATTTTAACTGCTTAATATATGGATGCAGTTCGTGTACATGCTCCAGCACATGCCACATCGTTATTACATCAAAAGCCCCGGGCGGCAATTGAAAAAAATTAGCTATTGGTTCAAGCGGTAATCCATACAAATCCGCCCCTTTCTTCCTGGCTTCTTCATCGGGTTCCAATCCTCTAACCCTCCAGCCATTCTCCTTCATTACTGAAATAAAAGAACCGGTACCACAACCAATATCTAAAATGTTGCCGCCTTTTGCCCCGGTAACTGATTCAATTAATTTTCTTTTCCCTGTTAAAGTTCTTTTACGAACTATATGATATAAAAAATTGATTAATCCCTTTTTAGTTTCACTATGCGAAATATAGTCAGCAGATTGATAATATTTCACTATTTCTCCCTGCACCGGAACATTCTGTGTAAACCGATGTGTACAGGATGAGCAATGCCATATTTGAAAAACCTCTCCGGAAACAGTATAATCTTTTGCTTCCAGCAATTCTAAAATATTCGCTGAATCACATACAGGACAAGTAGTGTAATGAACAAGTTTACTCATAAACTGCGGCAAAGAAAGAAAAGATGCATCAGCCTGCAAAAATTAAATGGCTGTTTTATTTAAACATAGTGGAAACATGAACGGGCATTGGCCGGGGTTCAATTATCTGCTGATTACCCACTGCTTTACTACCCCATTTATTTTCGTAAAAATTATAAGCAATCAAACCAAAAGCAAATACAAATAATGCCGCTGCCCATGCCCACCATTTTGCATTAGCCATAGAACCTTCGTTATGTAGCAATTCACTCATCTGGAAGTTTGTCATCTCTGTATCACCCACTAAAATGGTAAGTTCAGCATCTTTGCGGATAACTCTTTCTGCGATAACCGGTTTCAATAAAAGTGTATCTGATAGTAATGTCTCCAGTTGCAGGTAACCATTACTATCATTTTTTAAAATACCTATACCGGGTAATTTTATTTCACCCGGGTTAACAAGTGTATTATTGATATCTCTGCAAAAAAAATCCAGCTCCTCTTTAGCTGCAGAAATTGAAATGTTTTTTTTCCGTGAAATGAAATGAGGGAGCGATTCATCATTTGAATTATCAATATTGAGCAGTTTCCACTCATCTTTGGGCGGATAAAACATTTTATCAGAAAAATCAGCCCTTGCCGGTGATTTTTCCAACCCAATTGTTCCGATGCCCGGTAAATTGATATGATGATACCGCGAAGCATATTCCCTTAGCAAATCAAACATCCCTGTTAACGATTTTGATCAAAGTTAATAATAACTCCGCCAAGAAAATTAAATCCAAGTGATTCGTACC
>JBLMVP010000457.1:0-5193 GCA_050256755.1 Sphingobacteriales bacterium
CTGGTAGCTGGATATACCCGCCAGTATTCATTTAATTACGAGCAACCTTTTGCCGATAAAAAATTGAAACATGGTTTTAGTATAGGTTTTTCTTTTAATCAAAACAGGCAGGTAAATCATTTAACGGAATTTAATAAGCAGTTGTTTTTCCCCGAAGGGAACGGTAAAAATGAACTTGGAATTCTTAAACAGCAGATTCGTGCAGATTTAGGTTATTCATTTCGTCCGGATATTTATAAAAAGCACTTCATACGTTTTAGTTTTGTTGATGAAAAAGTGAGCGATACTATTCTAAAACTTAATCCTGATTATTTTTCCAATGGTAAAACTACCCAATCATTTCCCGAACTTTCATATTCATATACATATGCAAACGTAGACTCAATAGCATATCCTCTAAGAGGAATCATTACTGGATTTTCAGTATCCCAAAGAGGATTGGACTTAAGTAAAGGAATGAATGTTTGGCAATTTGATGTTAACCTGGCAAGGTATATAACTCTTGCACGCAAAAATCACTTTTCGGTTCAGGTGTATGGTAAACTCAAATTGCCATTTAATCAACCGTATTATAATTTACGAGCAATTGGGTACAGTGATTTTTTTATGCGGGGGTTAGAAAATTATGTTGTTGATGGAGTAGCCAGTGTAATTTCCAAGTTTACATACCGGCGTAAAATTCTGCAAACATCCATCCCAACTGCTATTTACAAAAAAGGATCTTATTATCGTATTCCAATTAAAGTATATTTTAAAACCTATGGAGACGTTGGATATTCTTACCTGCGTAACCCTGTTAATACATTATTGAATAATAAAATAATTTATACAGGTGGCTTCGGAATAGATATTATAACGTTTTATGATTTTCAACTGAAATTGGAATTTAGTTTTAATCAATTGGGGCAAAACGGGTTATTTTTACATACTCAAAAAGATTTATAGAATAATAAAACCCGGGTATGCGTGTAGCCATTTACGGTCGTGGAATTGAAAAAGATCAACTGGAAGATATGCGTTCATTATTTAATGCATTATCTGCTTCTTCTATTACTCCTGTTTTTTTTCAGCCTTTTTATGAGCAGTTGAAACAAATGCTTGAACTAGAGCCAACACAGGAAATTTTTAATTCCTTTTACGATTTGGATGAAAGTATTGAATGTTTAATCAGCCTTGGCGGTGATGGAACTTTACTTGATACCGTTACTTTAGTGAGAGCAAAATGTATTCCTGTATTGGGTATTAACTTTGGGCGTTTGGGTTTTCTTGCCAGTATTGGCCGCGAAGAATTATCAACTGTGGTTAAAGCACTTGAAAGCAGAACTTTCGTAATAGATAAAAGAACACTTATTCACCTGGATTCAAACATATCATTGTTTGGAGAAGTACCTTATGCATTAAATGAGTTTGCCATTCACAAAAGAGACACCTCTTCAATGATTAAAATTCACACGTATTTAAACGGTGAATTTTTAAATACCTATTGGGCTGATGGGATGGTTGTTGCCACACCTACCGGCAGTACAGGATATTCACTAAGTTGTAACGGCCCCATAGTTTTTCCAGATTCGGGTAGTTTTGTTATTACACCAGTTGCTCCTCACAATTTAAATGTTCGTCCTATAGTGGTGCCTGATACTAATGTAATCTCTTTTGAAATTGAAGGAAGAGCTGACCATTTTATTTGTACATTGGATTCGCGGAAAGAAATAGTGGATAAAACAGTTCAACTGGCAGTTAAGAAAGAAGAATTCACTTTGAGCCTGGTGCGGCTTAACGAAAATAATTTTTTGCAAACTTTAAGAAATAAATTATCCTGGGGACTGGATACGAGAAATTAATCACACACGAATCTGCAGAAATAATCGTTTATTATTTATTTAAAATAAAAACCGGGTTAGGATGAAAGCCAAATTAAATTTTTTAAGCGGTAAAGCTGTTATTTTCATTTTTCTAATGCAAAGTAGCCTGGCTCAGGCTCAATATAATGGGTTTACACATGAAGGAGAATTTGGCATTGCTCTTGGTGCCGCGCATTATTTTGGAGACATTAATACAAGGGCAAAGATTAACCGTCCTAAAATAGCTTTTGGGGTATTTTACAGAAAACAATTTGGAGATTATGTGGCAGCAAGGATTTCAGGCACATTTGCTCAGCTTGGGTATTCTGATGTTTACAGTAATAATCAATTTCAGCGACTTAGAAATCTTAGCTTTAACAGTAATATTTTTGAATTAGCCCTCCAGGGAGATTTTAATTTTTTTAAGTTCAATCCTATTGATCCTAATTACAGGTTTACACCTTATGTAACCATAGGTGCTGGCATATTTAGCTTTAATCCTTATGCGTATTTAAATGGGAAAAAATATTTTTTACAACCAATAGGTACGGAAGGACAGGGAACAGCGGCCTATCCCGACCGAAAGAAATATAATACAACCGCCATTTGTTTTCCAATAGGCGTTGGTCTTAAATTCAACATTAGTGATCAGATGAATATTGGATTTGAAGTAGCTCACAGATTTACTTCAACCGATTACCTTGATGATGTAAGTAAAACCTATGCTGGTGCCTCACTCTTTAAAGATCCTGTAGCGGTTAACTTACAAGATCGTTCTTATGAATTTGGGACCCCAATCGGAGTTGCCGGAAGACAGAGAGGATTTAGTGGTCAAAAAGATCAATATGTAACTGCTATGATTAGCCTTACCTTTAATATATCTTCCTATAAATGTCCTTCAGCTAAATAGTTTTTTAAATAGAATGACCTTTAATTAAACGACACGGAACAATTAATTCCTGTGGGCTGGTATTGCCGCTATAATAATTCAGTAATCGGTTAAATGCCAGTTTACCCAGCTCCATGCCGCTTGTTTCTATGTAGGTAATTTCAGGGTCAAACAATTGTGGAATAAACCCATTGCTGATAGCAATAAGAGCAATTTTTTTAGGAACGATTATTTTTAGTTTCCTTATTGCTTTCATTGAACCTGCAAGAATTTCATCACTCATACAGAAAATAACATCAGGATTTTTTTTCTTGATATTTTTTTCGGTTTCTGATGCGGCTTCATCAGTTGAGTTAACAAAAACAGAAGTTACCTCAATTGAAGGAGCATTTTTCTCCAGGTAACCGGTAAATGATTTCCATCTTTTTTTTGTAATAGAAAACGCTTCATTTCCGAATAATGCCAGCACTTTTTTTCTGTTACATTTTATAATACTTTCGGCAGCTAAAATAGCCGCTTCCTCATCTGCCATTCTCACTTTATTGCAATTTTCCATTTCCGGAACTTTGTCAAAGAAGATTACCGGGATCCCGTTTTTTTCAAGCCGGGTAAAAGGTTCAATATTTTTTGTTTCAGGGCAAATGGCAATAAATAAGCCTGCTACATGATTTATACGGCATAATCTTAAATTTTGCAGTTCAATATCAGCATTGTCGCCGGATTGAAAAGTAATCAATGTATACCCTTTTTTGCGGCCTTCTTCTTCAAGAATTGTTAGAAAAGAAGTATAAAAGTAATTAGATAGAGTTGGCACAATTAATCCCAATAACTTACTTGTATTTGTCCTTAAACTAACGGCGTGGGCATTGGGTTCGTAATCCATCATCGAGGCAAGTTCCTGTACTTTCTTTTTTGTTTTTTCTGAGATATCCGGGTGATTTTTTAATGCCCGGGAGACAGTAGATACACTGATATTAAGTAATGAAGAAATGGATTTTAAAGTAGTTGACGCACTCATAGGTGTAATTTACATTAAATTAAAATTTTCCACAACAAACATTTTCGCAAACGATTGCGAAAACCATTGTTTTTTTAAACTTTTTCGATTTTAGCTGGCAAGTACTTTAATACCCCTCAAATCAAATTATCAACTGGCTTATTTATTATCAAGAGCAATGCCTTGTAATGCTTATTGGGACTGCATTTCAATAAAAAATGGGAGATAATTACTTTTCTGTAACCATCTGCAAATGAATATGCTAATGGGCGTTAGGACTTTAGTAGAAATGAAGTACAGGCACCAAAAAAAAATTTGTTGAAGGTTTGACATTAATTTAATTTTCCGTAATAAATCACTCGATTATGACCCCCAAACAACTGCTTTCATCGATTGCATTGGTATGCCTGTTATTATGGACACAGGTAGTATATGCACAAAACAAAACAATCTCAGGTAAAGTAACTGATTCTAAAGATGGCGCTGCAATCAGTGGTGCTACCATTCAGCCCAAGGGTACACGTAAAGGTGTAACTACAGGGGCTGACGGTTCTTTTAAAATTTCTGTTGATGCAAATGTTACCAAACTGGTTATCTCCTCTGTTGGGTATGCCAGTGAAGAGGTAGACATTACAGGAAAAACAGAGATTGCTGTATCGCTGGTCGTTACTAATACTTCATTAAACGAAGTAGTGGTGGTAGGTTATGGTACTGCAAAGAAAAAGGACCTAACTGGTGCTGTATCGTCCGTCCAAGCTAAAGATTTTAATAAAGGTATTTTTGCTGCGCCAGATCAATTAATTCAAGGTAAGGTTTCAGGTGTTCAAATTATTTCTAACAGCGGCCAACCTGGTGGGCCGTCCACGGTTAAAATAAGAGGAAATTCTGCAGTTACAGGAAGTGGTCAGCCATTGTATGTTGTTGATGGGGTGCCTCTTGACGGAAGATCGGCTAGACCCGGTATAGGAGATATAGGTCTGGGGGGAAGTAACCCCGGAAGCAATCCTCTCAATTTTTTGAATCCCTCTGATATTGCGTCAATCGATGTATTAAAAGATGCCTCGGCTACTGCTATTTACGGTTCAAGGGCCGCATATGGTGTTGTAATAATTACCACCAAAAGAGGTCAATCAGGACAAGCTAAACTAGACTTTTCTACTTCTGTTGGTTATTCTCAAATAATGAAGAAAATTAAGGTATTGAATGCTTCTGAATTCAGGCAGGCACTTACGTATTATGGATTAACTAATGCCAATGATAAAGGATCAAGTGTGGATGCTCTCGATGCTATTTTGAGAAATGGATTATTGCAAAATTATAATTTAGCAATAAGCGGAGGAAATGAAAGTTCAAAATATCGTATATCATTAGGCGCCTTAAATCAGGAGGGTATTGTAAGAAAATCCGGGATAAAAAAATATACAGCTAATATTGCCCTGAATTTTAAATTTTTAGAGAGAAAGAAT
>JBLMVP010000458.1:0-5443 GCA_050256755.1 Sphingobacteriales bacterium
CATTGTTTTTTTCCCACCAGTTATTAATTCCTTCGGGAATATTAATAGCAATGGTATCAATTTTTTTAAATCAAAGGTTATACCTCTTGTTATATCACCATACAAATGAATATGGAGGCGAAATTCTTCGATGGTGCCTGATTACAATTGTTCCATATTTTATCACCCATATTTATGGAACCATGCTTACAGCAACAGGTAATATTAAATTGTTTATGTGGATTGTACTGCTTTCGGCAATAATAAATATAGTTGCCAATTTTTTAATTATACCGTTATTAGGCGCAGAAGCATGTGTAATAATTAGTCTTTGCACTCAAAGCCTGCTGGCAGTTTTAACTATAATAAGTACAAAAAAGCAAACGGGATTAAGTATTGGCGGCCTGCTTTGGTTTAAGTACTTTATAATAGGAGTTATTGTAGCTGCTTCTTTGTTTCTTTTAAGTAAAACTACATTGGGTATTTGGGGAATACTTCTGTCAGTTGTCTGCATTTGGTTAGCAGCTATGAATCTCTTACAAATCTTTTCAATAAGATCTTTTTTAAAACTAATGAACGAAAATTAAATTACTTTAGTCCGACAATGTGTAATTATGGAAAAAGTTAATTCTTTTAATTTAATGGATATTGTAAAAGTGATTTGGGATTGGAGAAAAAAAATCCTGCTGGCAACATTTTTAGTAACGTTTATTATAGGGGTGGCTATTTTTCTTGTTCCCCGGCAATACCTTTCTGAGGCAATTATTGTTGCCGCAAATCCTGTACAAGGTGATCGCAGTAATATTTTCAGAAACACATTTGAGCAGCAATTTTATTATTATGGGGGTGAGGGAGATAATGACCGGTTATATGAGATGGCAAGGATTGATACCATGAAAAAATTTCTTATTGACAGTTTTAAACTGGAGGACCATTATAAAATAAGTAAAACGAACCCGGGAAGAAGGTTAGCCGCTTATAATGAGCTAAAAGATAATATGGGTATTCTCAAAACTGAGTTGGGCCATATACAGATTAAAGTATGGGATATCGATAAAAACCTTGCAGCAGATATGGTAAATGCAATAATTGCCAAGGTAAACAGCATGAGTATTGATTTGACCAACCAGGCAAAAAAAACTATCCTGGAAAAACTGGAATATGAACAAAGTGCCAATGAAGCGGAGGTAAAAGCATTACTTGAAAAACCAAATTCCGATGTTCCTGTAGAAGTTAATGAAGCAAAGCGTACAAGCCTGTTAAAACAGATTGAAGAAAAAGATAACCTTATCAACCAGTTTAAAACCAGCTTAAATGATGTTACCAATGTGTATGTGCTTGAACAAGCTTACCCGGCGCTAAAAGTTGACAGACCAAAGCGAATACCTGTTGTTATTATGGCCTTACTTGTCTCATTATTTTTTAGTGTTCTTGCTGCCTTACTGTTAAACAGGTTAAGAAAAAGCAAATAAGAATGCCTTTTTCTATCTCCCATACCAATACAACCAGAATTTTTTGGGGACTGGCAACATTGCTGGCCTTATGCCTTTGTCTTTCATTCTTATTGAGGCAAACAGCATTAATCTATATTCCTTTTGCGGTGCTGGCCATACTTTTTATTTTATTTTATGATATAAAAGTTTTGTTTTTCCTGCTTTTATTTTTTATTCCGTTTTCCATTGAATACAGCGTTACCAGTTCTCTTTCTACAGATTTACCCGATGAGCCAATGATGGTTTCCCTGGCAGGATGTATCATATTATATATGGTATATCAGCCTTCAGTAGTAAAAAGATTTATTCATCATCCCTTACTGTTAATGCTTTTTTTACAATTAATATGGGTGGCCATAACGGTTTTGTTTTCTTACGATCAAACAATTTCTCTAAAATATATGCTTGCAAAAAGCTGGTATATACTTGCCTTTGTTTTTGGAACCTGTATGCTTATACGGGAAAAAAGAGACTTTGTTATTATTGGTTTTTGTTTTTGTGTTCCTATGCTGGTTATAATGATGTGGACGCTTTATAATCATGCATTTTCTTTGTTTAGTTTTAAAGATGCTAATCATGTTATGCAGCCATTTTTCAGGAATCATGTAAATTATTCTTCTTTGCTTGCTTGTATTATTCCAATTCTTCTTTTGTTTTATCATTTTGCTTCTGCATTACAAAAAAGAATCCTGCGAATTATTATTATTATAACACTTTTTGGAATTGTTTTTTCTTATGCAAGAGGTGCATGGCTTGCCCTTATTGTGGGTGCGGCAGTTGTTTACTTAATCAGAAAGAAATTAATAAGGAAAGCATTAATTGTTTCATCTGTTTCTGTTTTGCTGGCAGTTACACTCCTTGTTTATAATGATAATTACACCCGCTTTGCACCAAACTTTAATAAAACAATTTTTCACTCCAATTTTGGCGAACATATTGTGGCCACATATGAATTAACAGATGTATCAACAGCGGAGCGGTTTTACAGGTGGATAGCGGGGGCAAGAATGAGCATAAAAGAGCCAATTACAGGGTATGGTCCCAATAATTTCTACCATCATTACAAACAGTTTGCAGACAACCGCTTTAAAACATGGGTTAGCGCCAACGAGGATCATTCTTCTGTTCACAATTATTTTCTTTTATTATTAATTGAACAGGGAATAGTGGGAATGCTGTTATTTTATTTCCTTCTTTTTGCTATGTTTTTATATGCACAGCATTTATATCACCGCGTAAAAGATGAATTTTATAAACAGGTAACCCTTGCCATAGCAGCGATATTGGGAATGATAACTACTGTAAATATGCTGAGCGATTTAATTGAAACCGATAAAATAGGAAGCCTGTTTTATGTTTGCCTTGGTTTACTTATTGTAATTGATTTAAAAACGAGGAATGAAGTTATACAGGAAAATAACGCTGCTATTTCCTGATATTTTTTTCACTACAATTTTCCTTTTACATCCAACGCATCTCTTAATCCATTACCCAGCAAGTTAAAAGCGAGTACTAAAATCATGATGGCAATACCCGGTGCAATTGCTAAAAAAGGATTATGGGTAATGATGAAATTATAATTTTCTTTTATCATTAATCCCCAGCTGGGTTGCGGAGCCTGTACACCCACACCCAGAAAACTTAATCCCGCCTCAATAACAATGGCTGTAGCAAAATTAGATGCAGCAATAACGATTACCGGCCCTAAAACATTAGGAAGGATATGACGGATGATTATTCTTGTATTTGAATAGCCTAATGCCCTTGCTGCTTCAATATATTCCATTTCACGCAGGCTTAATACCTGTCCGCGGATGAGGCGTGCTACACTTACCCACATGGTTAATCCAACAGCAATAAATACCTGCCAGAAACCTTTGCCCAAAGCCAGGGTAATAGCAAATACCAATAACAAAGTTGGAATACTCCAGATGACATTAATAAACCACATAATTACTTCATCGGCCCAGCCCCTGAAATATCCTGCTATGGAACCAAGCAATACACCGATGGTAATTGAAATTAATACAGCAATTAATCCCACACTTAAGCTTACCCTTATACCAATAAGTAAACGGCTTAGAATATCCCGCCCAAATTTATCAGTACCCAACCAGAATGTTTTTTTTATAATAAGATCTTCAATAGTAAGACTTGAATTTTTGCTAAGTTGACTTATTGAATATTCCTGTTGTTCCTGTACTCCGTCATCGATAAATTTATCAACTATTAATTTATTTCCCTTTAAACTATATCCGTTGATTGGAAGAAAAGTATAGCTATCTTTTTTGCCACTAATCAGTTGTTCAAAAAAAGAAATATGGCTCGTATTATTTTCTTTCGGGATTTTAAGAAACGTCATTTTAAAACCAGGCTTACGGCTTTGTATTTCCACAATCTGCCTGTCAGCATTTGGGGTAGCATCAGGAGCAATAAAATAACATACGATGGCCAGCATCAATGATAGCCCAATAATAAAAAGTCCGGCTATGCCAGCTTTGTTTTTCCTGAGTCTTCTCCAGGCTGTTTGTGTAAAGGAATAAGAAGGATGGGCCACCAGACTAAGTTAGGGTATTATTTAATCAACACCACATTAGTAATTTAACAATGCTGTTGTATGATTTTGAAAAATGATTAAGGAAATGTATCTTGAAAAAGCTGATAAAATTTATTTTTAATAAGCAATAAAATTTGACAGATGAAATCTTTATTCATATTCTATTCTAATTTCTTTTTTCTGGTAATAGCAAATAGTACTAAAGCACAAAACTCCCATTTGGGAGGCGGTGCAATATTGGGTACATCCCTTTCTGAAAAAACAAATCCGAGACTGGGTGTTTATTTTCAGTTTGAACGAACATTGAATCAGCATAATGAAATTCTCGCTGGTATCAGTAATCCGCATTTTTATACTAAGAATCAAGGGCAATTGTCAGCCTCAGTTATCAAAGCTGGGTGGCGGTATATGTTAATGCCCGATAAAATTTATGGAGGTATTAATGCAGGAATGGTATTTGAAAATTTTGTGACAACCCGTTACGGAAAGGGTTGGGGTTATCATCCAATGTTAGAAATAAATTCGGATGTTTAATTCCATATAAAGATGGAAGATTTGATGTAGGAATAAGCTATGCCGTTTTCTTTTATAAATATCAAAATTTTTCCTGGCTGCAATTGAATATGGGTTATGAATTTCTGTTGCCCCATAAGAAAAAGAAAAGGACTGAACTAAGACTTAAAAGTTGAGCAGTTCATTCAATGGCATTTGCAGCCTTTTGGCAATCAACCGGAGCATACAAATCGAAACATTTAATTCCCCCTTTCTATTCTTCCAATTTGTTCAGCGTAATTGTCAATAGTAATGCCAAGGTCTAATTGAGACAGCCCTTTCTGCAATCGTAATTCCTTTACTCTATTGCCTAATTCTTTGAGAAATTTATTATCTCTGACCTTTTGCACCCAACAAAGGGTGGGTAAAGGGCCAAAATAAAAGAACATTTATGTTCTGTTTTCGAAATAAATAAAATATATTTGGATAAGACAATATTTTTAAACCAATTCATTTAATGAAACTTATCATATTCATCTTGCCTGTGTGCTTAAGCCCGCCTAAAAGTAATACCTGGTAATCTTTTAGTAACCTTAGTCGTATTATTAAATTGGGACCGAATGAGACATCACCACCCTTTTCATTTTATTCTTTATCTTCTTATAGCCAGTAATATTTTATTTATTGGCGGTAAATGCAAAAAAGAACCTCAAGTATCTACTCCTCAACTGCCACCCGAAACACAAATAGGAGCAGGCACCTTTGGTTGCTTAGTAAACGGTAAAGTATGGTTGGCTACGAATTATTTTGTTGATAATCCAGCAATAGATAATATCGCCATATACGCTAACAAAAAAGAATATGATGAAAAAGGGAATACTATTAATCAAAACATTGGAATTTCAATATATAAATCATTATT